>NZ_BBSK01000103.1:0-93984 GCF_001319805.1 Burkholderia sp. E168m22 | reverse complement strand
ACCGATCTGCTGACGACGATCCGCGAATCGCACGCAGCCCTCCAATCGCAACTGGCCGCCCGCGACGAAGCTCGCCTGTCCGCCTGGAACGATTCGCTCGCCGCGATGGCCACCGCGCTGCGCGACGAATGGGCGCAGACGAGCGCGCAGGCCGCGGCGCGCCAGCAGGACATCTGCGACACGCTGACCCGCACCGCGAACGACATCACCGCGCAGGCGCAGGTGCACGCGAGCGACACGATCAACGAAATCGCGCGTCTCGTGCAGGCCGCATCGGAAGCGCCGAAAGCCGCGGCCGACGTCGTCGCCGAGCTGCGCCAGCGCCTGTCCGACAGCATGGTGCGCGACACCGCGACGCTCGAGGAACGCAGCCGCCTGCTCGCGACGCTGGAGACGCTGCTCGGCGCGGTCAACCACGCGTCGACCGAACAGCGCGCCGCGATCGACGCGCTCGTCAGCACGTCGGCCGATCTGCTCGACCGCGTCGGCGCGCGCTTCAACGACACCGTCGATGCCGAAACGCGCAAGCTCGATTCGGTGGCCGCGCAGGTCACGGCCGGGGCCGTCGAAGTGGCGAGCCTCGGCGATGCATTCGGGATGGCCGTGCAGGTGTTCGGCGAATCGAACGACAAGCTGCTGACGCATCTGCAGCGCATCGAGGCCGCGCTCGAGAAATCGCTCGCGCGCAGCGACGAACAGCTCGAGTACTACGTCGCGCAGGCGCGCGAGGTGATCGACCTGAGCGTGATGTCGCAGAAGCAGATCGTCGAGGATCTGCAACAGCTCGCCGGCCGGCGGGCGAGCGTCGGAGCGTAACGCATGCACGACGAAATCGACGGCGGCGCGCCTTCGGCGCCGGTATGGCCCGCGTTCGCCGACCTGATGTCGGTGCTGCTCGGCGCGTTCGTGCTGATCCTGGTCGGCGTGATCGGCATGCAGCTTCAGCTCACGTCGAAGCTCGAGGAAGCGGTGCGCGCGCGCCAGCTTGAAGCGCAGCAGCGCAAGTCGCTCGAACAGGCGCTCGCCGGGCCGCTCGCGGCCGGCCGCGTGACGCTCGTGAACGGGCGCATCGGCATCAGCGGCAACGTGCTGTTCGCGCTGAACTCCGATCAGTTGCAGCCCGCGGGCCGCGACCTGCTGAAGACGCTGGCCGGCCCGCTCGCCACGTACTTGAAGACCCGTGACGAGATCCTGATGATCAGCGGCTTCGCGGACGACCAGCAGGTGCACGCGGGCAACCGCCTGTTCGCGGACAATTGGGAACTGTCGGCCAAGCGCGCGTTGACCGTGACGCGCGCGATGATCGATGCCGGCGTGCCGGCGTCGTCGGTGTTCGCGGCCGCGTTCGGTTCCGAACAGCCGGTCAGCTCGAATGCGGACGATGAAGGCCGCGCGAAGAACCGCCGCGTGGAAATCGCGCCGGTGCCGCGCAAGTCGGCGTCGAACGGAGGAAAGGCAAAGTGACGGGCGACGCGACGCAGGTTCGCGCGATGCTCGACGCATGGCGCGAGCAGGGCGCCGACCGGCTCGATCCGGTAGGTTTTCATCGGATCGATGCGCTCGAACGGCGCGCGGCTGTGCTCGACGGCGCTGCACGCGCGTTGCTCGATGTGCGGCTGGCGACGTTAATCGATGGGTTTGCGAAGCGCGTCGCGCGCGACGACGATGCCGAAGCCCCGCGCGAGACGGTGCAAGCCGCGACGAGCGTGCCCGCGCGCGGCGCGCTTGCCGCGCTCGTCGAAGGCTTCGCGCGTGATGCGCAGGCCGACCGGCGCGGGCTCGATCCCGAACTGATCGACTACTTCCGCACGATGTGGTCGAAAGTCCGCACGGAACAGCAATACCGCCAGTCGCTCGACCAGGTGCCGCGCAACGCGGGGCCGCTCAATTCGAACAGCCTCGTGCACCGCTCGCTCGCGACGATGCGCGACCTGTCGCCGGAATACCTGCAGCAGTTCCTGTCGTACGTCGATGCGCTCGCGTGGCTCGAGGATCTCGCGGGCGGCGGCACGCAGCCCGAGAAGGAAGCACCACGTGCGAAGGCGGCGAAGCCGGCGAGAAAGACGACGCGTACCAAGGCGCGATAACGCAACGGCGCACGCGTTCAGCGTGTGGATCGCCTATCGGTCGGCAGCCGGGGCGTGGATTACCGCGCGCAGCGCGTGCAATGCGTCAACGAGCGCCGACGCGAAAGGCGGATGCGCGGCGATGCCCGCCGCATCGAGCCGGCTTCCGAGGATCGGCAACGCGATCGAGGCGGGCTCGACGATGCGCGCCGACATCACCGACAGCGTTTCCCGCAGCGCCGCGTCCGCATGCGTCGCGCGCGGCGACGCGTTCAATACCGCGACCGGTTTGTACACGACGGCCTCGCATCCCACGACCCAGTCCAGCGCGTTCTTCATCACGCCCGTTACGCCGTGCGCGTATTCCGGGCTGGCGATCAGCACGCCGTCGGCCGCGTTCAGGCGGTCGATCAGGTCGCGCACCGCGGCGGGCGTCGGGTATTCGGCATCGGGATTGAACAACGGGAATTCGCCGAGACGATCGAAGCGGGCGATGCGCATGCCGCGTGGGGCAACGCGTGCGGCTGCATCGAGCAGCGCCGCGTTGTACGACTGCGCGCGCAAGCTGCCGCATAGCGCGACGATGTCGAGGGAGCGCTCGGAATCGGTTCGGGTTTCGTTGGCCATCGCGGAACGGGTGGGTAGGTGGCTCGCGCGGCGGCGGCGCGCGGCTCCGGCGAATTATCGCATCGGTGCGTGAGCCCCATGAGTCACGTGAGCCGTATGAGCGACGGGCCGCGCGTGGCCGACGCTCCGCACGGAATGTCGTTCGTGTTCGCCGCGCCGCACGTTCACGTTCGCATATTCGGCGGCATCGACGCCGGTCATCCCGGTAGCTTGCGCCAGTTCACCGAGGGTCCATCCGTTGCCGAGCAACAACCGCCGCGTATGCAGCGCGCCGTGCACGTCGTCGGCCACGGCTTCGCCGAGATAGCGCAGCGCGCGGCCCTCGACATCGACGAAGCCATGCCGGTAATCGTGCGCGAGCGCGGTCCACAGCCGCGCGGCGCCGACTGACTGGCGTGCGCCGCTGATCAGGCACAGGCCCGCGTCGAGCCCCCATCGATACAGCGTCGTCGCGAGCCCCTTGCGTTGCGCCGAGCCGCGCAGCCGCGTGTGCGGCGCGCGCAGGTAGCGGTCGGCGCGGCGCGGCAGTTCGGGCAGGCGGTTGAACACCGTGTAGCCGGCGAGCTGGCGCGCGGCTGGATCTTCGACGTACAGGAAGTATTCGCCGTCCGCCTCGCGGTGGCGGACGATCAGGCCCGAGCGGCCGAGCGCGATGGCTGGCAGGCCGTGCAGGCGATGGCCCGGCTGGTGGAGACGTTCATACAGGGTGTCGAGTTCGTCGTCGATGTCGTGCTGGGAATGCTGTACGTCGATACGCATGGCAAAAGGCGCCCGTCTCGGGCGCATCGAGAAAGGGATTCATGGCAACGGGGAAACGGAAATGGAAGCGGCCCCCGGGCTCGGCGAAGCGAGCCGGGGCCGCGAATCAGCTGGGGATGTGCTGGAAACCGGCGGCGATCGCGGCGAGGCCCGCGATGCAGAGTGCGAACAGGATCAGGACTTTGTGGATCACGCCTCTTTCCTCATGAATGCGCGGCGCCGGCGGGCGGCATCGCGGAGACGGTGAGCGGCGGGCACGGCCCGCACGGCCGTCGTGCGGGACGACGGTCGGGTGTCCGGCGACGGATCGTACGCGGACGGCCAGCACCATACGCGACGCACTGGGGGCGGGCAATCGGACTGGCGGAGAAAAGCGACGAAAAGCAGAGAATCGCGGTGTTTCGCGACAATTGGCCGCATGAGGGGGCTGTGGACACGCCATGATTCGCCACGAAGTCCGCGGTTGATCGCGTAGCGGTTTCCGGCAGCACCCCCCATTCATGCCGCGAGATCGCATACACTTCACCGCGAACGAACCCCACAAGGATCTGACCATGGGAGCGGGCCCGTCCACGGATCGCTGAGCCGCAACAACGTGCTTCACCCGGTTGTTGCGGCGATCTCCTCTCGTCGATGACTCAGCAGGCAGATTGCCGCCGGATTTCCCTTTTCCGAGCGGATGCTTCGTCATGCCTGATCAAACCCGAACCACGCCCGCATGGGCTTACTCGCTGCCGTCGGCCTTGCTGCTGATGGCCCCTTTCGATCTCCTCGCGTCGCTGGCGATGGACGTGTATCTGCCGGTGGTTCCGGAGATGCCGTCGGCGCTGCACACGTCGCCCGCCATGGTGCAACTGACGCTGAGCGTCTACATGGTCGTCCTCGGCCTGGGCCAGTTGATGTTCGGCCCGCTGTCGGACCGGCTCGGACGTCGACCCGTGCTCCTGGGCGGTGCGCTACTGTTCTCGGTGGCTTCGCTGGCGCTTGCAATGGCGGGCAGCGGCGGCGTGTTCGTCGCATTGCGCCTGCTGCAGGCGCTGGGCGCGTCGGCAGCGCTCGTGGCGACCTTTGCAACGGTGCGCGACGTGTATGCCGACCGTCCGGAAGGCAGCACCCTCTACAGCCAGTTCGGGGCGATCCTCGCGTTCGTCCCGGCGCTCGGGCCGATGCTTGGCGCAGGCATTGCGCACGGTTTCGGATGGCGCGCGATCTTCATGACCCTCGGCGGCGCCGGATGTCTGGCGTTCTACCGCGCGTTGTCGCGTTGGCACGAAACCCGGCAGCAGGCCGGCGGCAAGCCGCGGCAATCCGCCGTATCGATCCTGCGCAGTCCTTCTTTCCTCGTCTATTCGCTCGGTTTCGGCACGTCCATGGGCGCTTTTTTCGTGTTCTTTTCGATTGCGCCGCGTGTGCTGGTCGGACAGGCCGGCTATTCCCGCACCGAATTCAGCGTGGCGTTTGCCACCGTCGCGATCGTGATGATCGGTGCCGCGCGCTTTGCGCGATGGTTCGTGTCGAACTGGGGGGGGCCGGGCTGTTTCGTGCGCGGCGCCGGTGTCATGATGGCCGGCGCAACCGCGCTGGCGGCGTGCACGGCCCTGATGGCGCCGTCATTCGTCTCGTTCGTGATGCCGATGTGGATCGTCGCGATCGGCATCGTGCTGATGTCGTCGGTGACGGCGAACGGCGCGCTTCGGGATTTCGACGACGCGGCGGGGACGGCGGTCGCGTTGTATTACTGCGTGCAGAGCCTGATCGTCGGCGGGGCCGGCACGTTCGTGACGCTGGTGCTGCCCGGCGATACGCCGTGGCCGCTGGCGGCGTTTTGTTTCGTCGCGCCGACGGCATGCGTCCTCGCGCTCGCCGCATTGAAGCGTACGCGCGGATGAACGCGAATGTGCGCGTTCCCGGCCGGGTCGATGCATCGGCAGCCCGGCCGGGAAGCGGCGCGTCACACCGGCTGCCGCCCACCAAACGCCTGCCTGATCCGCGCGAACAACCCGTGCTGCGCGATCCATTCGGCATACGCGCGATAGTCGGGATCGCGCATCAGGTGACGCTCTTCCGTCTTCGCGCGCGTGTAGTAGATCAGGTTGACGGTGACGAGCCCCGCGCAGTGCATCAGCCCGAGTTGCCAGCCGAGCGGCTCGACGAACGGCACCGACACCATCCAGTACGACAGGTTCTTCGTGATGTAGGCCGGATGCTTCGTGAAGCGGTACGGGCCGGACGTGATGATCCCGCGGTTGGTGAGGTTGGAGAACCGCAGCCCGAACGAGATCGTGCACAGCGCGTAGGTCAACAGCAGCAGGATGATCACCGTGCCCCAGATCACGCGCAGCGTCGGCGCCGACAGCAGCCAGTTGTCCCAGAACATCGAGCCTTCGTAGCGGATGTAGTTGTTCGAGATCAGCGACCAGAACGGCTGGTAGCAGATCAGCGCGGCGACCCAGCCGAGCGTCGTCGGCTCGACGGTGCGCACGTGGCTGTCGAGGATGCGGAACGTGCACAGGTAGCCGACGGTGCCGAACATCAGGTCCATCGTGAACGACAGGTCGTACATGAACACGAAGGTCGCGATCGTCATCGGCGCGTGCATCGCGTTCGCGAGCGACGCGCTCAGGTGATCGGCGTCCTTCGACAGATAGACGGTCATCAGCGGCAGGAAGAACGCCTTCACGCCCCAGCCGGCCAGCATCTCGCGCACCGGCTTCCAGCTCGCGGGCTGCTCGCGGCGAAACAGGAAGCGGCCCCACAGCAGGTACGCGTCGTCGGTCTCGCGCTGATGGCGGTCCATCCACGCGAAGTAGAACGGCGCGGCGACGATCACGTACGGCGCGAGCGAGCGCAGCAGCGACCAGAACGGAAGGTAGAACGCGCCGTGGTATTCGGGCAGCAGCCAGTAGATCGCGCCGATGCCCGCGTAGATCGACGTCAGCGCGCCGAGCCGCGTCGCGACGCGCGCGATGCCGAGCGGCCGGACGGCCTGCCGCGACAGCCCCGCGCTCGGGCGCAGGTAGACGCGCGAGATGAAGAGTTCGTGCAGCGCGATCGTGCCGATGATCGCGAGGCTCGCGATGACCGCGCGCGTGGCCGCGTCGAGCGCCGGGTGATCGCGCGTGATCCACAGCGCGAAGAGTCCGGCCGTGATGCCGAGCAGGCCGGCGCGGAACGGCGTGGCGGAACGGGGTGGGCGGTCCGGGGCAGCGACGATGCCGTCGAGCGTGGAGTTCATGATCGGATCCTCGTAGGGATGAGGGCCGGCGCCCCCGCTTGGCGGGTGACGCCGGCCGTCGGCCGGGCTTTGTATGGATGCGCGCCCGGCCATTGGCCTGTCGTTCTGATACGTGATGCGCTACCGCTTACTTCTTGGTGCCGGCGCCCAGCAGACCGCCGAGCAGGTTGGTCACCGGCGACAGCAGGTTGCCGGTGCCGCCCGCGGCGGCGCCGCCCGTGCTGCCGGTCAGGCCGGTCACCACGGAGCCGCTGCCGCCCGGCGTCGTCACGGTGCCTGCTGCGCCGCCGGGGCTGACCGTGCCGGTGGCGCCGGCCGAGCCGGCCGGCGTGCCCAGCGCACCCGTGAGCGTGCCGACCGGGCCGCTCGTCAGCACCCCGCCGAGCGTGCCGGACAGGTTGCCGCCCGGCGTCGTGACGGTGCCGGTGAGGCTCGCGCCGAGCGGCGTCAGCGAGTTGACGAGATTGGTGACCGGCGCCAGCAGGCCGCCGAGGCCTGCGCCACCCGTACCGCTGGTGCCGCCGGTCCCGCTCGTTCCGCCCGTGCCGCTGGTGCCGCTCGAACCGATGCCGCCGAGTGCGCCCGTCACCGTCCCGAGCAGGCCGGTGATCGGTGCGAGCGGGCCGCCGCTGCTGGTGCCGCTGGTGCCGCCCGAACCGCTCGAGCTGCCGCCGCCGAGGCCGCCCGTCAACGTGCCCAGCAGGCCCGTGATCGGCGCGAGCGGATTGCTGCCGCCCGTGCCGCTGCTGGAGCTGCCCGCGTTGTTGTCGTGGACGAGGCCGCCCGTCGACGTCACCGTGTTGCCGAGCTGCGTCACGACGCCGCCGAGGCCCGCGCCGACCGGGTTGTCGGTCGCGCCGCCGACCTTCGTGCCCGCGAGCCCGAGGCCGCTGCCGAGCGTGCTCAGCAGGCCGTTGAGCGGCGTGCCGAGCAGCGTCACGCCGCCGAGCGTCTGCGTGGCGCCCGGCGTCGTGACGCCGCCGGTCAACGTGTTCGTGATCGGGTTGATCACCTTGCCGAGCTGCGTTTCGAGCTGCTGGACCGGCGAGCTGTTCAGTGCCGTGTTCAGCGCCGATGCGGTCGAGTTGACCGCGGTGCCGACCGTGTTGACGAGGCTGCCGACCAGGGTCGTCGCGGGCGCGAGCGGCGACAGCGGACCGGTGCCGAGGCTCGTCACGGCATTGCCGAGGTTGTTGACCGCGCCGCCGGCGCCGGTCAGCAGGCCGGTGGTCGACGTGATCGTCGGCCCGAGCGGGTTCGCCGACACGCCGATCGAACCCAGGCCGGCCGCGATGCCGTTGCCGAGCGATTGCACGCCGTTGCCGAGGCTGCCGACCGCGTTGCCGATGCTGGTGGCCGTCGTCGGGTTCGTGCCGGGAATCTGCACGCCGCCGATCTGACCGCCGCCGTTTACGACCGTCGTACCGAGCGCCGTCACGAGGTTGCCGGATTTCTGGAGGACATTGCCGAGCGGGGTAACGCCGGTGCCGGAGGTGCCGGACGTACCTGAGGTGCCGGAAGTACCTGAGGTGCCGGAAGTGCCCGAGGTACCGGAGGTGCCCGAGGTACCGGAGGTGCCCGAGGTGCCGGACGTGCCGGACGTGCCCGAGGTGCCCGAGGTGCCCGAGGTGCCCGAGGTGCCGGAAGTGCCCGACGTACCGGAAGTGCCCGAGGTACCGGAAGTGCCCGAAGTACCGGAAGTGCCTGAGGTACCGGAGGTGCCCGAAGTACCGGAGGTGCCCGAGGTACCGGAAGTACCCGACGTGCCAGAAGTACCCGACGTACCGGAAGTCCCCGACGACCCCGAAGTCCCCGAACTACCTCCGCCCGACGTCCCCGACGAACCGCCGCCCGACGTCCCCGACGTCCCCGAAGTGCCGCTCGTCCCGGACGTGCTCGGCTTGATCGTCGGCGGGGTCGTCGGTCCATCGACCGAGCCGCAGCCGTACAGCGCGAGCAGTGACGAGACGGCCATCGTTACCGTCGTCTTCTTGAAGAGATTCTGCATGTTGGCCTCGACATTGGAAGTGTGTCCAGGCCTTCTCTGCAAATTCCGCGCCATGACAGGTTTCGCGAAACGGTGTCGCGATTTGTTGCGGAAATCGGGAATATCGATGCGATTTAAACGGAGGAATGGCGGTTTCGCGCGACAGGCGCGCGCGGTGCGCGAGCGTCGCGGCTGCGATGTTCCCGTAAGGCGCCGTAACGCGCGACGGGATGTTACGTAGCGTTCGACCGCCCGTTACGCGAGCTGCGCGAACCGAGGCCCGCATTTTTGACGAAACGCGCCGTCCCGCTGAACATGGCGCGACATCCCCCGGCCGCCGGCGGCGCGGCAGCGGCCACGACTTCCAACCACCAGGACACCGACATGAGCGAACAGGACAGGGAATACGGCAAGGCGCGGCGGATCGACGTGATGGGCGAGGCGTTCGTCGAGCGCGCGATGCGCGACCTCGACGGCTTTTCGCGTCCGCTGCAGAACTGGCTGAACGAACATGCGTGGGGCAGCACGTGGCAGCGGGGCGGGATCGACCTGAAGACGCGCAGCCTGTGCACGTGCGCGATGCTGGCGGCGCTCGGCCGCGGCACGGAGCTGAAGGGGCATGTTCGCGGCGCGCTCAACAACGGCGCGAGCCTCGTCGAGATTCGCGAAGTATTGCTGCACAGCGCGCTGTACGCCGGGGCGCCGGCCGCGGTCGAGGCGTTTCGCAGCGCGCGCGAGGTGCTCTCGGATCTCGGGCTGTCGATACCCGACGACGAAGCCTGATTCCGTCGCGGCGCCGGCTGCCCGCCACGGAATCAGGCCCCGCTGCGTTGCCGCGACCTACGCGATGCGCACGGGCTGCGCGGCGACGTCGGCCGGCGCGGCGGCGACTTCGAGCAGCCAGTCGGCCGTCGCTTCGGGAAGCGTGACCGGCAGCATGTGGCCGCCCTCGACGACCTTCAACCGCACGCGCGCCGATTTTTTCGCGAGCGCGTCGCCGTGCTCGCGCCAGTTCAGGATCGGATCGGCGCGGCCGTACAGCACGTCGACCGGCAGCGCGAGTTCCGCATAGCGACGCTCCATCGCGGGCAGGTCGACGGGCGCCGACAGCAGGTCCGTCGCCGTCGCGTAGAACACGTGCGGACGCATCCCGAGCAGGCCGCCGCCCTTGACCGGGAAGTCGCGCGGCACGGCCTCCGGCGCGAACACCTGGCGCACGGCCTTGCGGCCGGTCAGGATCGTCAGCGGGATCGCGAAGGTCCACGACACGAAACGGCGCACGAGCGGCGACGGCAGCATCAGCGGCTTGAACGGCGCGGGCGGCTCGGTCTGCTCGTGCGACAGCGGCGCGATCAGCGCGAGCCGGCTCACGCGGTCCGCATGGTTGAGGCCGACCGCGAGCGCGATCGCGCCGCCGAGCGAGTGGCCGACCAGCACGGGCTTGTCGAGCTGCAACGCGTCGATGAACGCGGCGACCGTGCGGGCCTGCGCGAACACGTTCGCCTGCGAGGCCGCGCCGCGCAGCGAGCGGCCGGCGCCCGGGCGGTCGAGCAGGATCACGCGATGCTGCTGCGCGAGCCGCGTGAGCGGCAGGTACGCGAAATTGCGCCATTGCCCCGCGAGCCCGTGGACGAACACGATCGGCGGGCCGTTGCCGTATTCGACGTAGTGGATACGATCGCCGTCGATGTCGACGAAGCGGCCTTCGGGCGGAAACGCCCGCGTCACGCGACGGGCCACGTAAGCGGAAAACAGCGCGAGCGCGGCGAGCACCGCGACGACGCCGAGCAGCACGTTCTGGATCAGATGGAGCGTAGGAGTCATGTCGGCCTCAGCGGGTTTCGAGTGCGGGTTCGGCAGCCGGTGCGGTAGCGGCCGGGCCGGTTTGGGCGCGGCGTTCGAATTGCATCGCGGAATCGGCGAGCGCGCTGAACTTCAGCGACGCGAGATCGAGCACGTAGTTCTGGTGGAATTTCCACGGCTTGCGATGCCCCTGCTTCGGCAGGATGCCGGCCGCGCGCTGGATGTAGCCCGAGCTCAGGTTGACGGCCGGCACGTCGCCGAGATCGCCCGCGCCGAGCCGCGGCACGCACGTGTCGTACCCGTTCGCGCGCATGTGGTTGAGCAGCCGGCACACGTAGCGCGCGATCAGCTCGGCCTTCAGCGTCCACGACGCATTCGTGTAGCCGAACGACGATGCGAGGTTCGGCACGCCGCTGTACATCATCCCCTTGTACGACACCGTCTCCGGCAAATCGACCGCGCGGCCGTCGACCGTCACGCGCGCGCCGCCGAGCATCTTCACCTTCAGCCCGGTCGCGGTGACGATCACGTCCGCGTCGAGCTGCTGGCCGCTCTTCAGCTGGAGGCCGGTCGGCGTGAAGCGCTCGATTTCGTCGGTGACGATCGATGCGCGGCCCGCGCGGATCGCCTTGAACAGGTCGCCGTTCGGCACGAGGCACACGCGCTGGTCCCACGGCATGTAGCGCGGCGTCAGGTGCTTCGCGACGTCGAAGTCGGGGCCGAGCTGCTTGCTCGCCGCGCGGATGATGAATTTCTTCGTCTGGTCGGGCTTGCGGCGCGACACGTTGTACAGGTACATCGTCAGCAGCACGTTCTTCACGCGCACGAGCCGGTGCGCGAGCCGCGACGGCAGCACGCGGCGCAGCGCGTTCGCGATCTTGTCGCGCGCGGGCAGCGACACGATGTAGGTCGGCGAGCGCTGCAGCATCGTCACGTGCTGCGCGTCGGCCGCCATCGACGGCACGAGCGTGACGGCCGTCGCGCCGCTGCCGATCACGACCACGCGCCGGTTCGCGTACGACAGATCCTTCGGCCAGTGCTGCGGATGCACGAGCTGGCCCTCGAACGTGTCCATGCCGGCCCAGTCGGGCAGGTAGCCGGCGTCGTAGTCGTAGTAGCCGCTGCACATGAACAGGAAGCGGCAGGTGTAGACGAGCGCGTCGGTCGCGCCGTCTCGCGTGCGCTCGATGCGCACCGTCCAGCGCGCGCGGTTCGAATCCCAGTCGGCCGCGACAACCTTCTGGCCGTAGCGGATCGTCTTGTCGATGCCGTAGGCGCGCGCGGTGTCGCGGATGTAGTCGAGGATCGTCTGGCCGTCGGAGATCGCCTTGTCGCTGTGCCACGGGCGGAAGCTGTAGCCGAGCGTGAACATGTCGGAATCCGAACGAACACCCGGATAGCGGAACAGGTCCCAGGTGCCGCCGATCGCGTCGCGCGCCTCGACGATCGCCACGCTCGCATGCGGGCAGCGCTGCTTCAAGTGGTAGGCGGCGCCGATGCCGGACAGGCCGGCGCCGACGATCAGCACGTCGAGGTCGCGGCTGTCGTGGTTATCGCCACTGTCGCGACGGGTGTCGCGGGCGGACGGCGCGTCGCGTCGGTCGGTCGTCGTCGAGGTCATGCGAGATCCTTGGTCGGCGTGGTGGGGCGCGTGGCCGGGGCGTGGGCGCGTTCGAGGTTGCGTGCGCGGGCGCGGCGCACGTGGCGCAGCATCAGCCACTGGTAACCGGCGCCGAGCAGGCGCGCGATCCGATCGAGCCGGCGCGCGTCGGCGCCGACCAGCACGCGGCGCGCATTGCGCTCGACGCCCGCGAGGATCTGCCGCGCGGCCTCGTCGGCCGTCGTCGCGTTGATCAGGCGGTTGGCCTGGCGACGATGCGTCGCTTCGTCCTGGCCCGTCAGCGCGTGGATGCTGGTATCGACGCGGCCCGCGTCGACGATGCTCGTCGCGACGCCGCCCGGATGCACGCAGGTCGCGCTCACCGGCGCGCCGTCGAGTTCGAGTTCCATCCGCAGCGCTTCGGTGAAGCCGCGCACCGCGAACTTGGTCGCGTTGTACGCGCTTTGCGTCGGCATCGCGACGAGCCCGAACAGGCTCGACGTGTTGACGACGTGGCCGTCGCCCGATGCGCGCAGATGCGGCAGGAACGCCTGCGTGCCATGCACGACGCCCCAGAAATTGATGCCGACGATCCATTCGAGATCGGCGAGGCGCGCGGTTTCGGCGCTGGCGGCCAGCGACACGCCCGCATTGTTGAAGATCAGGTTGACCTTGCCGTGCTCGGCGCGAACGAAATCGGCCCACGCGAACACCGCGTCGCGGTCGGCGACGTCGAGCCGCCGCGTGCTCACACGCACGCCGTGCTGCGCGCAGGCGGCCGCCGTGCCGGCTAACCCGGTTTCGCTGACGTCGGCGAGCGCGACCTCGCAGCCGCGCCGCGCAAGCTCGACCGCGAGGCTGCGGCCCATGCCCGAACCGGCGCCCGTGATCGCGGCGACCTTGCCGGAAAACCCCTTCATTCGTCGTCCTCCCGTTCCGCTTGCGCTGCACCGGCGGCGCATCTATTGTGGTGTTGTTCGTCACCACTTTAGTTTTCGGGTGTCCTGATGTCAAATAGCGGAATGGAGAAAGCACTCGAAACGGAAAAAAGGGGCCGGGCGTATGGCGGCGTGGCGCCCGAGGTGCGGGCCGCCGAGCGGCGCGATGCGTTGATCCGTGCGGCGACGCGCGTGTTCGGTACGGTGGGTTTCCGCAAGGCGACCGTGCGGTCGATCTGCCAGGAAGCGAAGCTGAACGATCGCTATTTCTACGCGGCGTTCGACAGCACCGAGGATCTGTTGCGCTGCACTTACCTGCATCACGCGCAGCAGCTGCATGATGCGGTCGCGCAGGCGGTCGCCGCGCGCGGCGGCGAGCTGCGCGAGCGCGTCGACGCGGGGCTCGCCGCATTCTTCGCGTTTCTGCGCGACCCGTGCGCGGCGCGCGTGCTGCTGCTCGAGGTGATGGGCGTGAGCGCGGATACCGACATGACGTACCAGCGCATGCTGATCGACTTCGGCAAGCTGATCATGGCGATCGGCGCGCCGGGCGAGGCCGTCACGCCTGCCGAGCGCACCGAGCAGCGGCTGATCGGGCTCGCGCTGGTGGGCGCGATGACGAACGTCGGCGCGGCGTGGCTGCTGACCGACTATCGCGATCCGGAGGCGCAGATGATCGCGAGTTGCAGGAAGGTGCTGCTGGGGACGTTGGGAACGGGCAGGTAGCGGGCGTCGGAAACTGCGGCTCGGGCATGAATCCGTCGAAACAACTCGGGTATATTTGCACGCATTTGCACGCGCATCCAGCCATGAAAGAGGCGGCGTTTGCGAAAGTATCGCCACTTCACAACGGATAGTCAGTACGTTACCGCGCGCGCGGGCCGATTGCTCGCGTTCGTCGATTCGCTTTGATTACCGTACCAAACGCGGGGAGCAGGTCGGTACAACGACAAACGGATCAAGGGCTCCCTGGGCTATCTCAGCCCATCGAGTACCGTGAAAACCCGGCGACTGGAATAACACGAAAAGCGCTAGACGCGTTACAGAGAACATGCGATCCAAAATTCTTTCAATCGCTTGCCTGGTCGGTATCAGTATCACCGCGCACGCCCAAGTGGCATGTCCGTCAGGCTGGATTCCCTATAGCGCGACGTCTTGTGGCCCGGCCCCGCGCGCGCAGGCGGCGCCCACACAGCAGGCGCCCACGTTCAGCTTGGCGACGACGTGGGGAGCGATCGCGACCGATGGTGTAAAGGGCGTACTCGGCACGGCCATCGGCGGGGAAAGCGAACGCGGAGCCGCGCGCACGGCGATGGCAGATTGCCAGGCCAAGGGCGGGACTACCTGCAAAGTTCAGTTGACCTACTCCAACGGCTGCGGAGCCATGATCGTTGGAAGCAAAGGATTCAGTACGGCCGGTGCTGGCACCAGGGAAGAAGCCATACAGAAAGGCATGGCGATCTGCCAGACGGATGGCGATACCGCGTGCCGTCTCTATTACACCGATTGCAGCCTGCCAAAAAGCGCTCGCTAGCGGGCAGTTGTCGACCCGGAGCTGGCGCTTGGGCATACGCGGGAACCTCGAACATGAAGCACTTCAACACCTGCCTTCTCTGGTTGAGCGTTGCGACGTCGTTTGCATCGTCCGTTTCCGCGAGCGGCCATTTGCCGCCGGTGGATATGCCGCCGCAATCGTTCGCCAGTTTCGACGCATGCGTCGAGCATCTTCGTCAGTTGTACGCGCACGACCTGGTCGGCGCGAAGCAGGGGCCTCAACAGATCGAGGGCGGCGCGACGCGCGAGGCCGTTGTCGATACCAAGGGCGTCGTAACCAACGAACGCGATGAAGCACATTACGATACCGAATTGGGTTGGTCGATTCGCAAGCCCGGCGGTGATGCCGTCGGCAATCGCTGGATGCAGACGAACTACAACTTCGAGCGCTGGAGCTGGACCTGTCGGAGCGCTTCGTTGACCGGCACAATGGAAAGCGGCTTCACGTCACCGTCGGTCGAGCCGTTACGTTAGGGTGGCGCCGTGGTGGATGTGGAATGGTCCCGCTTCATTGCTGCGGTTGTCGTGAGGGATCGATGGTCCCGCGATCCATTGCAATAGGGAGCGGGCTGACGTCATCGACCAGGGAGTGATCGTGAGAGCAAGGTATGTCGACTACGACGGCCGATATTTCGTATACCTGAGTGTGGCAGTTTTTCTGATGATGTCGTTCGGGTCGGTGATGACGGTGGTTGACATATCGAATCTGGTCCGCCGGCCGTCGGATGAACTGACGACGATGGCATTCTATTGGGGCTATCTGTTGCTTCCTGCGGTCTTGCTTTGGGCGATGCATTCAGCCGGGATGCTCGAGAAATCCCGCTTCGCTTTCTCGTTGATCGCTCTAACCCTGCTGTGTGCCTGCTTCGTCTGGAGCGCAGCCCATGAACGGAGCGCGTGGGTCTGGGTCGCGTATTGGCCAGCCTGTGTGGCTTGCCTGTTGCTCGCGATGTTGGCGCATTGGGTGCGGAGGCGAACCAACAAAATCTGATGCGGCGTCTGCTGACGACATCGGCGGAGCGGCTCGCCGTTATCGGCGAATGCACTGCCGTTGAACACCGTAAGCGCGCAATGAACCACGCGGCTTGCTAATTCGACCGTGAGCGCTTTGTCGTAGGCGTTGTCGGCGCTTCCCCTAGCTTCCCCTTCATCGCCTCGATGAACGCCCGCACCTTCGGCGACGGCAGCCGCGTCGACGGATACACCGCGTGAATGCCGGCCGGCGCCGTGCGCCAGCCCGGCAACAGCCGCACGAGCCGCCCGGCCGCGACGTCGTCCGCGGTCGAGAAATCCGTCAGCAGCCCGAAGCCACCGCCCGCGAGCACGATCGCGCGGCACGCGGTCGCGGTGTTCGACACGACCGGCGCGACGCAGCGCACCGACGCGCGGCCGCCGCGTGCGTCGTCGAGTTCGAGCGTATGCGGGCGCGGCAGCGACGACAGCATCACGAACGGCAGCGCGGCAAGCGCATCGGGGTCGCGCGGCAGCCCGTGTCGCGCGACGAACGCCGGGCTCGCGACCAGCCATTTCTCGTAGGTGCCGAGCTGCACCGCGCGATAGTTGGAATCGGCAAGCCGCCCGATGCGGATCGCGACGTCGAGGTTGTCGGCGACGAGATCGACCACGCGGTCGTTCGCGACCAATTCGACGGCGAGCGCCGGATGCCGGTCGCGCAGCGCGACGACGGCCGGCGCGACGACCAGCGCGCCATAGTCGATCGGCACGCTCACGCGCAGCGTGCCGCGCAGCGGCCCGGCGTCGGACGACACCGCGTCGAGCGCGGCTTCGGTCGCGCGCACGATGTCGCGGCATGCGTCGTAGAACACGCGTCCCGCGTCGGTCACGCTCAGCCGCCGCGTCGTGCGCACCAGCAGGTTCGCGCCAACCTCGGATTCGAGGCGCTGCATGTGCGTGCTGACGACCGTCTTCGCGAGGCCGAGCCGCTCGGCGGCGGCCGTCAGCGAGCCGGCGTCGACCACCGCGACGAAGATCGCCAGCCGGTTCAGGTTCACGTCGCGCAGATCGGCCATCGTCGATTGTCCTATAGAAGAGGATAATGTTTCAGTGATTATCCGTCTTCTGGCGACGAACGGCGAGCGTTACGCTGGAGCCGTTCGTCGCCGATCCCCGGCGGCGCGAGATTCCGGAGTGTTTCCATGTCTGCCGCCAGCAAGCCCGCCTCGCCGATCCGCGTCTATTCGTTCCTGCTGTCCGGGCACGCGCACCGCGTCCGGTTGTTCCTGTCGCTGCTCGGGTTGCCGTCGAAGACCATCGACGTCGATCTCGCGGCCGGCGCGCAGCGCGAACCGGCGTTTCTCGCATTGAATCCGCTCGGGCAGGTGCCGGTGATCGACGACGGCGGCACCGTGATCGCCGATTCGAACGCGATCCTGGTGTATCTCGCGAAGCGCTACGGCGACGCGCACTGGCTGCCCGACGACCCGGTAGGCGCGGCTGTCGTGCAGCGCTGGCTGTCGTATGCGGCCGGCCCGATCGCGTCGGGTCCGGCCGCCGCGCGGCTCGTGACCGTGTTCGGCGCGACGCTCGACCCGGAAGCGGCCAAGCGCACAGCCGCGAAGGTGCTCGACGTGATCGATCGCGAGCTGGCCGGCAAGCCGTTCGCGGCCGGCGCGCAGCCGACGATCGCGGACATCGCCGCGTACACGTACATCGCGCACGCACCGGAAGGCGGCGTGTCGCTCGAACCGTATCCGCACGTGCGTGCATGGCTGGCGCGTATCGAGGCGTTGCCGGGCTTCGTCGCGATGCCGACGACGCGCGCCGGCCTGCTCGCCGCTTGACGCTTACTGCCACTGCGCCTGTTCAGGAGAACGTGATGAATGCGCCGACCGCCGTCGTACCGGGCTGGGAACTCGACACCGCGCCGTTTCATGCGGGCGAGCTTGCCGTGCAGCAGCGCGCGGGCGTGACGGACGCGGCGAGCGCGGCCGGCCGGCGCGGGATTCGGCGCTTCATGCCGGACCAGCACCGGACGTTTTTCGCGCAACTGCCGTTCTTCGTGCTCGGCGGCGTCGATGCGCACGGCCAGCCGTGGGCGACGCTGCGGGCCGGGGCGCCGGGTTTCGTCACGTCGCCGGACGCCCGCACGCTGCGCATCGCGGCGCCCGCGCTGCCGGGCGACCCGCTGGCCGGCGCGTGGCAGGCGGGCGCGCCGCTCGGCGGCCTCGGAATCGAATTCGATACGCGGCGGCGCAATCGCGTGAATGGCGTCGTGCGCGCGGTCGACGGCGATGCGCTGACGATCGCGGTCGAGCAGAGCTTCGGCAATTGCGCGAAGTACATCCAGGGTCGCAAGCCGACCTTCGTCGCGCGGGACGTCGAGGCGTCTGTCGCGCCGGACGTGTCGGACGCGCTGAGCGGTGCGGATCGCGCGCTGCTCGCGCAGGCCGACACGTTCTTCGTCGCGAGCGCGAATACGTCGGCGGAGGCGGGCGCGGCGCGCGGCGCGGACGTGTCGCATCGCGGCGGGATGCCGGGCTTCGTGCGCGTCGACGATGCGCGTACGTTGACGACGCCCGATTTCAGCGGCAACCGGTTCTTCAACACGCTCGGCAACCTGCAGCACGATCCGCGCGCGGGGCTGCTGTTCATCGATTTCGACAGCGGCGATGTGCTGTATGTCGCCGCGCGCGCGGAGATCGTGTGGGACGGGCCGGACGTCGCGTCGTTCGACGGCGCGCAGCGCGTCGTGCGGTTTCATGTGCGGGAAGTGCGGCGCGTGCGTGCGGTGCTGCCGTTCCGGTGGTCGGCGGTCGAGCGCGCGCCGCAGTTCGCCGCGATGGCGGCGGCGGCGACGGCGACGGCGTTGGGCAGAGCGGCGGCAACGGCCGGACCCGCGCCGTCCGCGGTCGCGCCGTCACCGGCGCCCGCATGGCGGTCGCTGCGCATCGCGAAGATCGTCGACGAAGCCCGCGCGATCCGGTCGTTTCATTTCGAACCGGCGGATGGCGGTGCATTGCCCGCGTACGAAGCGGGTCAGCATCTGACGCTGCGCATCGCGCTGCCGGGCAGCGACGCGCCCGCGATTCGCAGCTATACGCTGTCCGATGCACCGGGCGGCACGCAGTACCGGATCACCGTGAAGCGTGAAGGGCGCGTATCGGCGTGGCTGCACGATCACGCGCAGGCCGGCATGACGCTCGACGCGCAGATGCCGCGCGGCCGCTTCACGTTCGATCTCGCGAGCCCGCGGCCGGCCGTGCTCGTGTCGGCTGGCATCGGCATCACGCCGATGATCGCGATGCTGCGCCGGGCACTGGCCGACGACACGCCGTCGCGCCGTATCGTGTTCGTGCATGGCGCACGCGAAGCCGCCGATCGGCCGTTCGCGGCCGAACTGGCGCGCCTCGCGGCCGCCGATGCCCGCCTGTCGCTTCACTGGTTCGACAGTCGTCCTCAAGAAAGCACGGTGGCGCAGGCCGGCCGCATCGACATCGGGCAACTGAAGCGGGTGCTGTCGTTCGACGACTACGATTTCTATCTGTGCGGGCCGGCGGCCTTCATGCGCGACCTGTACGACGGGCTGCGCGCGCTGAACGTGCCGGACGAGCGCATCCGTTTCGAGGCGTTCGGGCCGTCGAGCGTCTCGCGCAGTGCGACCCGCGCGGCTGCCGCGCCTGCGGCGGCAAGCGTGCCGGTCGTGTTCCGGCGCACGGGGCGCGACGCCGCATGGACGCCCGCCGACGGCACGCTGCTCGAATTCGCGGAAGGGCAGCGCGTGGCCGTGCCGTCCGAATGCCGCGCCGGTTCGTGCGGCACGTGCGCGACGCGCGTGCTGTCCGGCGCGGTGGAATACGAGCAAACGCCCGATGCGCCGGTCGAGCCCGGCTGCGCGCTGCTGTGCGTCGCGCGGCCCGCGCAAGGCGCGACGCAGCCGCTCGTGCTCGACCGCTGACGCGCGTGCGACATGCCGCCGCAGAGGGCCTGCTGCGCGAAAACCGTGCGCAACTGCTTCTTTTTTCGGATGCCGTCCGGATCGACGATAGCGTCAACCGATTCGATAAAGGAGCCCATCATGAAACTGCTCGGCATGGTCCGCCTGGTCCTGTGGAGTTTCTTCGGCGTGCGCAACAGCAAGGCGCACGCGACCGATCTCGCGAACGCCAACTTCACGCTGCTGCCGTTCGTCGCGATCCTGCTTGCGCTGCTGGTCGGCGCGGTCATTTACGGTGTCGTGCATCTGGTCGTCGATCCGACCGTGACGATGCAGGGGTTCTGAGCGAACGGCTGATGAACCGGTCGCGGGTCGCCATTCTCGCTCCGGTTCAAGGTCGCCCGACCGGCGGAGGATGACGCTGGTATCGGCGGCCGGCACGCACGACGCGCATCGCGACCGAATCGCGGCCGTTGCCGCCGGCGCCGCCGTTATCGCGCCGCTCAAACCGTCTGTCCTCGTTCCCGTTTCCCCCCGTCCTTCGTTCCGCCGGATTCCGCGGCCCTTCGCCGCGCCCGGGGTAAAATGCGCGCCACGCCGCGATGTCGCGCGCCGGGCAGGCCGCCGTTCCGATGAACGGCCGGCGTCAGTGCCCGCCGCCCGCACCGGGGCGTTCGAAGCGTCCCCCGCATGACACGACCGCGCGAGGCAGCCGGCCGGCCGACAGGCACCCGACGAGCCCGTCGGCCGCTGCGTCGGTTTCCGGCGCGTCATCCGAATCCGATGTCCCATCCTGCGTTGTTCCGACCGGTCGGCCGCTTGCACGCCGCAGGTTCCGGTTCGTCTGATGAATATCGTGTCGACGCACGTGTCCGGTGACGGGCGCGGCGGCATTCGCGGGCGCACGCTTTGCAGCTTCGTAACGGGTTTGGGGTTTGGGGTTTGGGGTTTCGGGTTTCGACAGGTCGAGTGGCGAGTTTTCCATCCAGAACAATGACGGTGAATAGAACAACAGCGGCGCCCGCACGGCGGCGGCGCGCGAAGGTCGGGCTCGGTGTCGGTCTCGGCGTCACGCTTTTCGCGGCGCAGGCTGCCGTGGCCCAGGGCGACACGCCCGCGCCGGGCACCGAAGCGGCCGGCAACGCGACGTTGCCCGCGATCACGGTGAGCGGCGAGCGCGGCCAGCCGCTACGCGCGCGCGAAGCGTCGGTGGCCGGGCTCGACGACGCGCCGCTGCGCGACACGCCGGCATCGGTGAACGTGATCACGCGTGCGCTGATCGACGATCAGCAGGCGAAGCGGCTGAGCGACGTCGTGCGCAACGATGCGTCGGTCGTCAACGACTATGCGCCGGTTGGCTATTTCGAAGGCTTCGCGATCCGCGGCTTTCCGGTCGATCTCGCGAGCGCGATTCGGATCGACGGGCTGACGGTGTCCGGCGAGCAGAACGTGCCGCTCGAGAACAAGGAGCGCGTCGAGATCCTGAAAGGGCTCGCGGGCATCGACAGCGGCGTCGTCGCACCGGGCGGCGTGATCAACTTCGTGACCAAGCGTTCCGCGAACGTCGCGAGCGTGACGGGCGGCGTCGACAGCCGCGGCTCGACGTCGGCGGCCATCGATCTCGGCCGCCGCTTCGGCCCCGATCATCAGTTCGGGTTCCGGATCAATGCGGCGAAGGAGAACATGCACTCCTATATCGACGGCACGAACGGGCGGCGCACGTTCGGCTCGATCGCCGCCGACTGGGATATCAGCCCGCGCGCGAGCCTGCAGCTCAATGCCGAATTCCAGCAGTGGATCCAGCGTTCCGCGCCCGGCTACCAGTTGCTCGGCGGCACGGTCGTGCCGTCGGTCAAGACGACGTCGAAGGCGCTCGGCACGCAGCCGTGGGCGAAACCCGTGACGACCGATGCGCTGAACCTGAACGCGCGTTTCGACTACCAGTTCAACGACGACTGGAAGGCGTACGTCGCCGTGGGCCGTAGCCGCACGATGATCGACGACAACAGCGCGTTCGCGTACGGCTGCTCGTATGCGGCGAGCTGCGCGGCCGGCGCGACGTCGCCGTTCTTCTTCGGCGCGAACGGCGACTACGACGTGTACGACTTCCGCAGCCCCGGCGAATACCGACGCAACGACGATCTGCGCGCGGTCACGACCGGCAAGTTCGCGACGGGGCCACTGCGGCACGAGCTGACGCTCGGCGTGAGCGTGCAGCGCCGCGTCGTGCACATGGCCGACGCCGTGTACGACTACGTGGGCAGCGAGAATATCTACGGGCCCGACCTGACCTTTCCGCCGTCGCCGAATTCACCGGGGCCGTCGTATCCGCGCCTCGACGCGTGGCAGTACGGCGTGTTCGGGCTCGACCGCATCAGTATCGGCGAACACTGGCAAGTGCTCGCGGGCGGCAAGGAAGTGCTGCTGCGCCAGCGCAGCTGGAGCAGCCTCGACGGCGAGACGACGCATACCGACCGCTCGGTGTTCCTGCCGCAGGTCGCGCTCGTCTACAAGCCGGTGAACGTCCTGTCGCTGTATGCGTCGTACAGCAAGGCGCTGTCGCTCGGCGACCAGGCGCCCGTGCGCGCGACCAACGCATATGCGTTCCTGCCGCCCGTCGAATCGCACCAGATCGAAGTCGGCGCGAAATACGACTGGCTCGATCGGCTGAGCCTCACGGCCGCCGTGTTCTCGATCAGCAAGCCGTTCCAGTTCGCTGACCCGGATGCGTCGGGCACGAGCTACACGTTCGTGCAGCGCGGCACTCAGCGGCACCAGGGGATCGAACTCGGCGCGGCCGGGCGTGTGACCGAGCGGCTGGGCCTGACGGCCAGCGTCGCGGCGATTCGCGCCCGCGCGGTCGATTCGGGGTCGCCGGCCTACGAAGGGCACCAGATCATCAACGTGCCCGCGCTGCGCGCGTCGCTGTATGCGGACTACGCGGTGCCGGGCGTCGCGGGCCTGAACGTGCTCGGCGGCGTGGAATACAGCGCGGCGCGCAACGCGAACGAGGAGGGCACCGCGCGCGTGCCGTCGTGGTTCGTGTTCAATCTGGGCGCGCGTTATACGACCAAGATCGGCGGTCATCGCACGGTGTTGCGCGTGTCGGTGGACAATCTGTTCAACAAGTTCTACTGGCGCGACGCAGGCGAGCAGCAGGGCGATGCGTACCTGTTCCCCGGTGCGCCGCGCACCGCGCGTGTATCGTTGACCTATGATTTCTGACCGACCGGGTTCGGCCGCGTGACGCGCGGCCGCGGCAGCTCATCAGGAGAGCACAGACGATGTCCCCACTCGAAATCGCCGGCGTGATCGTCAGCGCGCTCGCAATTTGGTTGACGGCGAAACGGCGCATGCTGTGCTGGCCGGTCGGCCTCGCGTCGGTCGCGCTGTACGGCTGGATCTTCTTCGACGCGAAGCTGTACTCGGACATGCTGCTGCAGGGCGCCTTCGCGGTGCTCCAGGTGTACGGCTGGCAGCGCTGGCTCGCGCAGCGCGCGAGCGAGGCCGACGGTAGTGCCGACGGCGGGGCTGCGCCAGCCGGCGACGTCGCGCCCGTGACCGGCGTGCGGCCGCTCAGGATGCTGCCCGACCTGATCGCGGCGGTCATCGGCAGTGCGCTGCTCGGCGGGATGATGGCGCGCTGGACCGATGCGGCGCTGCCGTTCGTCGACGCGTCGCTGACCGCGTTCAGCCTCGTCGCCCAATACTGGACCGCGCGGCGCTACATCGCGTCGTGGGGGCTGTGGATCGTCGTGAACGTCGTGTACGTCGGGATGTTCGTGTTCAAGGAACTGTATCTGACGGCCGGGCTCTATGCGCTATTCATCGGGCTGGCCGTCGTCGGCTGGCGCGACTGGAGCCGCACGGCCGCCGCATTGCGCGCGGCCGCGGGCGGCCCGCTCGCATCGGGCGGCGGCGCGCGCTGATCCGCGCACGGATTCAACCACGGAGCAACGTCGTTCATGTCATTCCCCCTCGAGCCGGACGGCCCTCTGTCGCGCGACGTCGCCCCGCCGCAATTCGGCGTGGACGGCGAGCAGGCCGAACGCGACTGGCCGCTGATCACGCACGACGAAGTGGCAGCCGTGCTCGCGCGGATCGACGGCGCGGGCGAGCCGGTGCGGCTGACGTGGCACAGCCCGCGGCAGTTCGCGGCAGCGGTACTGGTGCGGATGGCGGACGGGCGCGGGTTGTTCGTCAAGCGTCATCACGCGAGCCTGCGCGATGTCGCGGGGCTGGAGGAAGAGCATCGCTTCATCGCGCATTTGCGTGAGCGCGGCGTGCCGGTGGTGGACGTGCTGGCCGATCGCAACGGTGCGACCGCGTTTGCGTCCGGCGAGTGGACTTACGAGGTGCACGTGCTGGCGCCCGGCGTCGATCCGTATCGCGGTGTGATGTCGTGGCAGCCGTTCACGCATCCGTCGCATGCGTATGCGGCTGGCCGCGCGCTGGCCGAACTGCATCGCGCGTCGGCCGGCTACGATGCGCCCGCGCGCCCCGTGCGCACGCTGCTGTCGAGTTTCCGGGTGCTGTCGTCCACCGATCTGGCGGGCGCGCTCGAACGCTGGGTCGACGCGCAGCCGCTGCTGGTGCGCGCGCTCGGCTCGCGCGACTGGCGCGGCGACGTGGCCGACGCGATCGGCCCGTATCACGCGCGCCTCGTGCCGCTGTTGCCTGCGTTAGCGCCGCTGTGGACGCACGGCGACTGGCACGCGTCGAACCTGCTGTGGACCGATGCGGGGCCCGGCGCGCAGGTGCGCACCGTGCTCGATTTCGGCTTGTCGGACCGCACCTGCGCGGTGATGGATCTCGCGCTCGCGATCGAGCGCAATACCGTCGACTGGATGGCGCCGGCCGATGCACGGCGCGTGGAATACGACCAGATCGACGCGCTGCTCGACGGCTACGAATCGCTCGAACCGTTGAGCGACGACGCGTATGCGGCGCTGGTCGCGCTTTTGCCGATCGTGCATACGGAGTTCGCGCTGTCGGAAGTCGCGTATTTCGGCTGCATCATCGATGCGCCGGCGATCGTCGACATCGCGTACGACGGTTACCTGATCGGGCATGCGCGGTGGTTCGGCGAACGCGACGGGCGGCAGTTGCTCGATTGGCTCGAGCAGCGGCGGCGCGAGAAGCAACGCATCACCTGATTCACGTGCGGGGCCGTACGGCCTGCGCGTGTCAAATCTCCGAACCTCTGCATTCTTTCGTGCGGCCATCGCGCCGCGCGCTCACTGAATCTTCCTGATCGTCGAAAGGGGATGCCGTCCCCACAGGGCACCGCACGTCTGCGTACGGCTACGCCCAACATGACGGAAATATCATCTTCGCCTCATGTTCGCACTGCGGCCGGTCCGTAGCATCGGTCGCGAACCGTTACCGCAGAACCGAACATGCTCAAGCTCAACCTCAACCTCGTCGCGGCCATCGTCTTCGTGATGGTCGCGACGGCTCATGCGCAGCCATTGCTGACGCCGGGCCCGGGCGCCGCTGCCGCCAGCAGCGCGACGCCGATCGGCGCTCCCCCATCCGATACGCTCCCCGCGTCGTCATTGACGCTCTCCGATGCGCTCGCGGTCGCGGCGCGGAACAATCCGGCGCTGCGCGGCGCACGCGCGGATGTCGATGCGTCGGCCGGCGCGCTGATGCAGGCCGGCGCGCGGCCCAATCCTGAGGTGTCGTTCCTGCAGGAGGGCTTCAGCCGCGCCGAACGCACGTCGACCGCATTGATCAACCAGACCATCGAACTGGGCGGCAAGCGCCGCGCGCGGCTCGACGTGGCGTCGTACGGCCGCGAGGCGGCCAACGCGTCGCTCGACGAGCAGGGCGCGGCCGTGCGTGCCGACGTGATCGCCGCGTTCTACGGGCTGCTCGCCGCGCAGCGCCAGCTTCAGGTGACCGAGGAATCGGCCGCGATCGCGGCGCGCTCGGCGGATCTCGCGGGGCGTCGCGCGCAGGCCGGCAAGGTGTCGCCGGTCGAGGCGACCAAGGCGCAGGTGGCGGCGGCCGGCGTGCAGATCGAAGTCGTGACCGCGCGTGGCCGTGTCGAGGTCGCGCGCGAAAAGCTGAACGCGGTGATGGGCGAAGCGCGCGATGACCGCCTCGCGGTGCGCGGCGACCTGGAAACCGTGCCGCCGGTCGAGCCGCTGTCCGCGCTGACCGTGCAACTCGACGACGCGCCGCTCGCGCGGGTCGCGCGTGCCGAGATGCTGCGCTCGAACGCAGCCGTGTCGCTGGAGCGCGCGCGGCGCATTCCGGACGTGACGGTCAGTGCAGGCTTCAAGCGCGTGACCACGGGCGGCGTGCCCGAGAACCAGGCCGTGGTCGGCGTATCGATCCCGATTCCGCTGTTCAACACGAACAAGGGTGCGCTGCTCGAGGCGACGCACAAGGCCGAGCGCGCAAACGCCGATCTCGATCGCGAGCGCACGCGCCTGCGGCTGGAACTGACGCAGGCATACGCGAATTTCGAGGCCGCGGAGCAGGAAGCGCAGCGGCTGAAGGTCGACATCCTGCCGGCCGCGCGTCTCGCGCTCGATGCGATGTCGCGCGGCTACGAACTCGGGAAGTTCAGCTTCCTCGATGTGCTCGACGCGCAGCGCACGCTGTTCCAGGGGCAATCGCAATACGTGCGTGCGCTCGCCGGCGCCCATGCGGCCCGCGCCGATATCGGCCGGCTCGTCGGCACGCCGCTCGCGGCCGTCGCGCAATGAGCGCTCCTCTTACCTGAAGGATCATCATGTCACGCAGCAGAATCTTCGTTATTGCGGCGGCCGTGCTCGGCGGCGCAGGGATCGTGATCGGCGCGCTCGCCGTCACGCGGGGCGGCAGCAGCGCATCGGCGCCGCCGGCCGCCGATGCCGCGCAGCCGGCCGAGGGCGCCGGTGCGCGCGGCGGTGTCGTGCTGAAGCGCGGCAAGCTGTCCGTCGAGATCGTGATGACGGAAAAGCCGGGCGACGCGCGGCTCGTCGTCTATCCGTTCGTCGACGGCAAGCCGGTGGACAAGGGCGTGACCGTGTCCGGCACGCTGGTGCGGTACGACCGCACGCACGAGCCGTTGCGATTCGACGCGGCCGGCCAGAAGTTCGTGTCCGCGCAGCCGATCGCGAAGCCGCACGTGTTCGATGCGACGATCGACGTAAAGGCCGGCAACGACGCCGCGTCGTTCCCGTTCGCGCGCGCCGACGGCGCGATCGCGCTGACCGACGCGCAACTGGCGACGTCGAAGATCGCGCTCGCGAAAGCCGGCCCCGCACAGATCGCGACGCCGTTCCAGCTTCCCGGCGAAATCAAGTTCAACGAGGATCGCACCGCGCACGTGGTGCCGCGCGTGGCCGGCATCGTCGAGCAGGTGTCGGTATCGCTCGGCCAGAACGTCGCGAAAGGGCAGGTGCTCGCCGTGATCGCGAGCACCGATCTGGCCGACCGCCGCAGCGAGCTGCTGACGGCCGAGCGCCGGCTGTCGGGTGCGCGCGCAACCTACGAACGCGAACGCACGCTGTGGAAGGAGCGCATTTCGGCCGAGCAGGATTACCAGCAGGCGCAGGTGCAGTTGCGCGAGGCCGAGATCGCCGTGCAGAACGCGCGGCAGAAGCTCGCCGCGCTGAATGCGCCGGTCGGCGCGGGCGCGCTGAACCGTTATGAACTGCGCGCGCCGTTCGCGGGCACGATCGTCGAGAAGCATGCGACGCCCGGCGAGGCGATTGCCGCCGACGCGAGCATGTTCGTGATCTCCGACCTGTCGACCGTGTGGGCCGAGATGGCGGTGCCCGCGCAGCGGCTCAACGACGTGCGCGTCGGTCGCGATGCCACGGTGAGCGCGACCGCGTTCGAATCGCGTTCGAGCGGCCCGATCGCGTACGTGGGGTCGCTGCTCGGCGAGCAGACGCGCACCGCGCCGGCGCGCGTCGTGCTGCCGAACCCGGATCGCGTGTGGCGCCCGGGAATGTTCGTGAACGTGTCGGTCGACGCGGGCAGGCAGGCCGTGCCGCTCGCGGTCGCGAGCGACGCGTTGCAGGACGTCGACGGTGCGCCGTCGGTGTTCGTGCGCTCGCCGAAGGGCTTCGTCGCGCAGGCGGTCGAAACCGGGCGGCGCGACGAACGCGCGACCGAGGTGCTGAAGGGGCTCAAGCCCGGCCAGGAATACGCGGTGTCGAACAGTTTCGTGCTGAAGGCGGAGCTCGGCAAGGGGAGCGCGGAACATGAATGAGCAGCAATACGCGTGCGCCGTGGCGCGACTGGCGGCCCGCTATGCGGCCTGCTTTCCGGTCGGCCGGGTGACCGGCCGCGCAGCCCGTCCGGTGCGGCCGACCGTGCCCCGTTTCAAGGAATCCCGACATGTTTGAGCGCCTGATCCGCTTTGCGATTGCGCATCGCTGGCTGGTGATGCTGGCGATCGCGGCCGTGGCCGCGCTCGGCGTGTTCAGCTACCAGCGGCTGCCGATCGACGCGGTGCCCGACATCACGAACGTGCAGGTGCAGATCAACACGTCCGCGCCCGGCTACTCGCCGCTCGAGGCCGAGCAGCGCATCACCTATCCGGTCGAGACCGTGATGGCCGGGCTGCCGGGGCTGGAGCAGACGCGCTCGATCTCGCGCTACGGGCTGTCGCAGGTCACCGTGATCTTCAAGGACGGCACCGACATCTACTTCGCGCGGCAGCTCGTCAACGAGCGCATCCAGGAAGCGAAGGACAAGCTGCCGCCCGGCATCGCGCCCGCGATGGGGCCGACGTCGACCGGCCTCGGCGAGATCTACCTGTGGACCGTCGAGGCCGACGCCAACGCGCGCAAGCCCGACGGCACGCGCTATACGGCGGCCGACCTGCGCGAGCTGCAGGACTGGGTCGTGCGGCCGCAACTGCGCAACGTGCGCGGCGTGACCGAGGTCAACTCGATCGGCGGCTACGTGAAGGAATACCGCGTCGCGCCGAATCCGGCGAAGCTGATGTCGTACGGGCTGACGCTTGCCGACGTCGTGCGCGCGCTGGAGCGCAACAACGACAACGTCGGCGCCGGCTACATCGAAAAGCGCGGCGAGCAGTATCTGGTGCGCGTGCCGGGCCAGGCGCGCACCGTCGACGACATCGCGAACATCGTGCTGACCAACGTGGGCGGCGTGCCGGTGCGGATGAAGGACGTCGGCGTGGTCGACATCGGCCGCGAACTGCGCACCGGCGCCGCGACGTCGAACGGCGAGGAAGTCGTGCTCGGCACGGTCTTCATGCTGATGGGCGAGAACAGCCGGACGGTGTCGAAGGCCGTCGCCGCGAAGATGGAGGACGTGAACCGCACGCTGCCGGCCGGCGTGAAGGCGATTCCGGTGTACGACCGCACGGTGCTGGTCGAGAAGGCCGTCGCCACCGTGAAGAAGAACCTGCTCGAAGGCGCGGTGCTCGTGATCGCCGTGCTGTTCCTGTTTCTCGGCAACATCCGCGCGGCGCTGATCACCGCGCTCGTGATCCCGCTGTCGATGCTGATGACCTTCACCGGCATGGTCAACGCGAAGGTGAGCGCGAACCTGATGAGCCTCGGCGCGCTCGACTTCGGGATCATCGTCGACGGCGCGGTGGTGATCGTCGAGAACTGCGTGCGGCGGCTCGCGCATGCGCAGTCGGCAGCCGGCCGGCCGCTCACGCGCGACGAGCGCTTTGCCGAAGTGTTCGGCGCATCGCAGGAGGCGCGCCGAGCGCTGATCTTCGGGCAACTGATCATCATGGTCGTGTACCTGCCGATCTTTGCGCTGACCGGCGTCGAAGGCAAGATGTTCCACCCGATGGCGATCACCGTCGTAATGGCGCTCGCCGCCGCGATGGTGCTGACCGTCACGTTCATTCCGGCGGCCGTCGCGTTGTTCATCGGCGAGCGGGTCGAGGAGAAGGAGAACCGGTTGATGGGCTGGGCGCGGCGAGCGTACGAACCGGTGCTCGCCGCGTTCATGACGCGTCCGGCGCGCGTGATGATCGGGGCGGGCGCGATCGTGCTGGTCACGCTAGGGCTCGCGACGCGGCTCGGCAGCGAGTTCATTCCGAGCCTCAACGAGGGCGATCTTGCCGTGTCCGCGCTGCGGATTCCCGGCACGAGCCTGTCGCAGTCGGTCGAGATGCAGAAGTCGATCGAGAAGACGCTGAAGGCGCGCTTCCCCGAGATCGAGCGCGTGTTCGCGCGCACCGGGACGGCCGAGATCGCGGCCGACCCGATGCCGCCGAACCTGTCGGACGGCTACATCATGCTGAAGCCGGCCGACACGTGGCCCGACCCGAAGAAGCCGCGCGACCAGCTCGTGCGGGAGATCGAGGAAGCGCTCGCCGAGCTGCCGGGCAACGCGTACGAGTTCTCGCAGCCGATCCAGCTGCGCTTCAACGAACTGATCTCGGGCGTGCGCAGCGACGTCGCCGTGAAGATCTTCGGCGACGACATGGCCGTGCTGAACCAGACCGGCGAGCAGATCGCGGCCGCGTTGCAGAAGGTGCCGGGCGCGTCGGAGGTGAAGGTCGAGCAGACCACGGGCCTGCCGGTGCTGACCGTCAACCTCGACCGCGACAAGCTCGCGCGCTACGGCGTGAGCGTCGCCGATCTCCAGGATTCGGTGGCCGCGGCCGTCGGCGGGCAGAAGGCCGGCACGCTGTTCCAGGGCGACCGCCGCTTCGACATTGTCGTGCGGCTGCCCGACGAACTGCGCTCCGACATCGAGGCGATCAAGCGGCTGCCGATCGCGCTGCCCGCGCCGGCCGCCGGCGCCAGCGCGCCGCTCGCGGCGGCGCCGTACGTGCCGCTCGCGGAGCTCGCGACGATCGACGTGGCCCCCGGCCCGAACCAGATCAGCCGCGAGGACGGCAAGCGGCGGGTGGTCGTCAGCGCGAACGTGCGCGGCCGCGACGTCGGTTCGTTCGTCGCCGATGCGCGCGAGCAGTTGCAGCAGGACGTGCGCGTGCCGGCCGGGTACTGGGTGTCGTGGGGCGGGCAGTTCGAGCAGTTGCAAAGCGCGAGCGAGCGCCTGAAGCTCGTCGTGCCGCTCGCGCTGTTCATGGTGTTCGTGCTGCTGTTCGTGATGTTCAACAACGTGAAGGACGGGCTGCTGGTGTTTACCGGCATTCCGTTCGCGCTGAGCGGCGGCGTCGTGTCGCTGTGGCTGCGCGGGATTCCGCTGTCGATCACGGCGGCGGTCGGCTTCATCGCGCTGTCCGGCGTGGCCGTGCTCAATGGTCTCGTGATGATCTCGTTCATCCGTAACCTGCGCGACGAAGGCATGCCGCTCGATGCCGCGGTGCACGACGGCGCGCTCACGCGGCTGCGGCCCGTGCTGATGACCGCGCTGGTCGCGTCGCTCGGCTTCCTGCCGATGGCGTTCGCGACCGGCACCGGCGCCGAGGTGCAGCGCCCGCTCGCGACGGTCGTGATCGGCGGTATCCTGTCGTCCACGGCGCTGACGCTGCTGGTGCTGCCGGTGCTGTACCGGGTCAGCCATGCGGTGTCGTGGCGCGCGGCGTTGCGCGGCGGCTTCGGCGCGGGCGTGCTGCGCCGACTGGGTTTTTTCAAGGGTAATGCGTGATGCGAATTCTGATTGTCGAGGATGAACCGAAAACGGGCGCGTATCTGCGCAAGGGTCTGACCGAGGCCGGCTACGTTGTCGACTGGGTCGAGGACGGCATCACGGGCCAGCACCAGGCAGAAACGGAGGAGTACGACCTGCTCGTGCTCGACGTGATGCTGCCCGGGCAGGACGGCTGGACGCTGCTGCAGAACCTGCGGCGCAGCAAATCGACGCCCGTGCTGTTCCTCACTGCCCGTGACGACGTCGGCGATCGCGTGAAGGGGCTCGAACTCGGCGCGGACGACTATCTCGCGAAGCCGTTCGACTTCGTCGAGCTGACCGCGCGCATCAAGTCGATTCTGCGGCGCGGCCAGCCGCGCGATTCGAACACGCTGCGCGTGGCCGATCTCGAACTTGACCTGACCCGCCGCAAGGCCACGCGGCAGGGCGACACGATCCTGCTGACCGCGAAGGAGTTCGCGCTGCTGTGGCTGCTGATGCGTCGCGAAGGGGAGATCCTGCCGCGCGCGACGATCGCGTCGCAGGTGTGGGACATGAACTTCAACAGCGACACGAACGTCGTCGATTCGGCGATCCGCCGGCTGCGCTCGAAGATCGACGACGCGTACGAACCGAAGCTGATCCATACGGTGCGCGGCATGGGCTACGTGCTCGAAGCGCGCGGCGGCGCGGCCGCATGATCGCGCGCCTGCTGCCGCGGACGCTGCGCGGCCGGCTGACCGCGCTGATTATCCTGTCGACGTCGGTGATCCTCGCGTCGAGCGGCGTCGCATTGTACGAAGCGCTGAGCAACCGTGTCGAAACGACGGCAGCCGAGCAGATGGCCGGTATTTCCGCCGCATTGGGGGCGCACCTGGCCGAGGCGCGCACGACGGCCGACGTCGCGCGCAACACCGATATCTGGATCGACCAGTTGCACGGTCATCCGAACATGGATCTCGCGATCTTCGATGCCGCCGGTACGCGCCTCGTCGGCACGCCCGGCTTCCGTCCGTACGCGCCGCTGATGTTGACGAACGCCGGGCGCGTGCCGGTCGGCATCGCCCCGCCCGGCGCAAGACACCAGTATCTGCTGACGACCGTGCCGCTCGCCGGCGCGGGTGCGCCGGTGGTGCGCGTCGCCGTGCAGTACGATCGCAGCGCCGACGTGCTGCTGCTGCGCACGCATGCCTATACGATCGTCGTGATCGAGGTGTTCGGCGTGGTGCTTGCGGCCGCGATCGCATACGGCATCGCCGCGCTCGGGCTGAGCCCGCTGCGGCGGTTCGCGGCGCGCGCGGAGCAGATGTCGTCGAGCCGGCTCGCGCATCCGCTGCCGGAACTCGATACGTCCGGCGAGCTGAAGGAGCTCGAGCATGCGTTCAACGGCATGCTCGCGCGGCTGAACGAATCGTTCACGCGCCTGAGCCAGTTCTCGTCGAATCTCGCGCACGACATGCGCACGCCGCTAACGAACCTGCAGGCGGCCGCGCAAGTCGTGCTGTCGCAACCGCGCAGCGCGGACGAATACCGGAGCGTGATCGAGTCGAGCATCGACGAATACCAGCGGCTGTCGCGGATGATCGAGGACATGCTGTTTCTCGCGCGTTCGGAACAGGCCGGCACGTCGATCGGGGTGCGGCGCCTAAATGCGGCGGAGGAGGCGGAGCGGGTGGCCGGCTACTACGAGCCGCTGGCGGAAGACGAAGGCGTGACCGTGAAGGTCGACGGCCACGCATGGGTCGATGCGGACCTGACGCTGTATCAGCGCGCGTTGAGCAACCTGCTGTCGAATGCGTTAACTTATGCGCCGCGCGGCAGCGTCGTGACGATCGATTGCGTCGAGCAGGGCGGTGCGACGACGATCGCCGTGTCCGACACGGGGCCCGGCATTGCCGCCGAGCATGTCGGGCGGATTTTCGAGCGCTTTTATCGCGTCGATCCGTCGCGGCACAATTCGGCGTCGGGCACGGGGCTCGGCCTCGCGATCGTCCGGTCGATCATGGACAATCACGGCGGCGAATGCGGCGTCGACAGCGAGCCGGGCCGCCGCACGACTTTCTGGCTGCGCTTTCCGCGACGGCCGGCCGAACCGGGACGGCCGGCCGCCATCGGCACCTGACAGCGCGGGCGGGAACGCCCGCGCGTTCGCCGCGAGGCGGCCGCGCGCGGTGCGCGGCCCGCGGCCATGTGGCCCGCCATCATTGCTTCGCGGTCAGGTTGTCGTGGTTGTCGGTCTGCGGCTTCTTCTCGCCGCCATGCACCGAAATCCCGTGAAGCTCCTTGTTGCGCGCGACGATCTCGCCGGTCGGCGGGTACTGCGTCTTGCTGATCGGCACGACGCCGTCGTGCTGCGCCTGCTTCAGTTCGTTGACCACCTGCGTGCGGGACTTGCCCTGCGTTTGCGTTTGGGCGAACGCGGCCTGCGTGGCCATGCCGAGCGACAGCGTGGCGGTGACGAACAGTGCTGCGAATTTTGCCGTTTTCATCGAGTGCTCTCCTTGATCAGGGCCGCCGGGTGGCGAACCATGGACCCAGTATGCGAAAGCAGCCGTGCGTGATCGTGATCGCGAGATGAAAAATGCGTCAGATTGCGGGGGGCAAGAAGGCGTCATGCGGACTCGGTCGACATGACGCAACCGTCATGTTCGCGTCATGGATGCGATGAGCGGGGAGCGGAACATGAAGCCTGCCGTTGGCCGATGCGCCGGCGGCATTCGTGCCGATCGCGATAGCCGCATCGATCGCGGGCGGCGCCGTTCAGACCTTCATTCCGGACCGAAAATTGCCTCGTCCCGCCATTCGCCTCGCCTTGATCGCAGTCCTGATTGCCCCACTGTTCGCGGGCTGCGCATCGACACGTTCCGACACCACGGCCACTTACGGCGCCGCGCGCAAGCCCGTGCCGGCCGACCTGGCGCCGGGCGAGCAAATCGACTATGCCGGGCATCGCTGCGGCAATCCGAACCTGTACGTGAAAACGCATCCGTGCGTGTACCCGCTGCGCGATTCCGCGCCGTGAGCGTCGGACACGCATAAAAAACGGCCCGGCACTCGAAGAGCCCGGGCCTAACGCGTGATCGTGCCGTGCGGCAGCGACCCGCTGCGTGGACGGGAACGGGCAGGGCCCGATACCGTGCCGATCGTAGCGACGCGACGCATCGCGAACCTGATCGGAACATGACATTTTCGTCACGCAGCGCGCAGGGTCGGCTGCCTCGCTCAGAAGCGGTGGCGCAAACCGAGATTGAGGATGCCCTGCGTGCGCGTGCCGCCGTAGCCGTACGAGCCGATCGACGCCTGCGCCGCCTGCGTGCCGCCGTCGAGCGTGCGCTGTTCGCCGTTCGCGCGTTGCCACGCGCCGACCGCATAGAGATCGGTGCGCTTGGACAGCACGTAGTCGGCGCCGGCGGACACCTGATGGTAGGTCGCGCTCGTATCGCCGCGGGCCTTCGTGTAGCTGTAGCCGACGCCGACGAGCAGGCTCGCGGTTGCCTGATAGTTGAAGAACCCGCGCGCGGTGTCGTATTTCTGCGTGCTGCGAAAGGCCGTCATCGCATCGGCCTTGTACTGCGCATTGCTGTAATCGATACCGATCGTGAACGGCGCGAAGGTGTAGCGCAACGCGCCGCGTGCGATGCCGATCGACTTCGCCGAGAGGTAGCCGCCGTTGACCAGCGACCCGTCGAACGTGCCGTCCGACGTGCCGTTCCAGCCGGTCCGGACGCCGTTCGCGAGCGAGGCGCGGTTGGCCGCATAGTAGTAGCCGCCCGCCGCGTCGAACGGGCCATGGTTGTACGACAGGCCGGCCGACCAGGTTTGGCCGGCGCCGCTCTTGCCGGCCACGCCGCCGAGCGCGTACATGCCGACGAACTGGAAGCCGCCGACCACGGGTGACGTGTACTTCACCGCGTTGTCGGTGCGCGACGACGTGTCGTAGTTGTCGACGTCGCCGGGCGTCGCGTACACGCTGCCGAAGTAGAAATCGCCGGTGATCGGCCACGCGACATCGGCGAGCGCGTCGTACTGGCGGCCGAGCGTGAGTGTTCCCCAGCGAGCGCTTTCCAGCCCGACGAACGCCTGCCGGCCGAACATCCGGTTGCCTTGCCCGAGCGCGCCGGTGTTCGGGTTGAAGCCGTTTTCCAGCGTGAAGATCGCTTTCAGCCCGCCGCCGAGATCTTCCGCGCCTTTCACGCCGAAGCGGTTGCCGAGCAGGTTGCCGTTGCCGAGGCCGACGAGGTTCCTGCCTTGTGCATCGGCATTCCACACAACCGTCAGCGATGTATCGAACAGGCCGTACAGCGTGACTTCCGTTGCATGAGCCGCGTGCGCGGCCGTCAGCAGCGCCCCTGACATCATGACGATTCGAACTGGAGTTTTCATGGTGTGTCCCTGAAGTTCAAGATGAACGTTTCGTGCATCGTTCGATGCAGGCGCCGCGCGTGGCAGCGACGGGCCGGCATATCGCGATTGCGCTGGCGATTCTGGAAAGCGTTCGGATCGTGGAGGTGAGGGACAAATGAGAAAAATGTCATCGCGGTGTCATGCGTGCGGAAACATGCGGTGATTTTCATTCGTACTGCGATGTACAAGAGGCGTGGACGGTGACGAAAACGTCATGAAGCGGTCACGCATCCGCACCGCCGCGGGATCAAAGTGAAGGCTCCTGTCACGGAATTCCAGTAAGGAGCCCACCCCATGAACATTCCGCGTCCGCTGATCGCCATTGCCGCCGCCGCGCTGTCGATTGCCGCCTTCTCGCAGGCTGTGGCCGCGCAGCCGAAGAGCCGCCAGGAAGTGATTCAGGAACTCGTGCGTGCGCGCCACGACGGCGTGATCCCGAGCCCGAATCACGACTATCCGGCGAGCCCGGCCGCCGTCGCGCGCAATCAGGAGATTCATCGCTCGACCGTTCATCGCGGCGAGAAGACGCCGATGGTCGATGCGCACGACAACCGCTTCGCGGTGCTTTGATCGTTCACTTGCGGCGGCCGGCATGACGCCCGCCGGTTGCCTTTACGGAAAGGAGAGCGCGATGCGCCATGTCGCGAAAGGAATCGTACTGGCGGTGTGTCTGATGTCGACGGCCGCGATGGCGGCCGGCTGGCCGGAACGTGCGCTGTCGCACGCGCCGGCGCACGACGTCGGCCGCCGCGCGAACGAGCGGATGCGCTGCGAATTCGCTGCAGTGCCGGCCGGTGCGTGGACCGCGACGTTCGCGCGCGGGCAATGTGAGGTCGACAACGGCCGGTTGACGTTCGTGCCGGCCGATGCGGGCGACGAGAAACGGATCGTGCTCGGCGACGTCCGTACCGCGTCGCATCAATCGCGCAAGCTGAAGGAGCAACTGCAGCTGACGACGCGCGACGAAGTGATCGCGTTGAACGTGCTGACCGACGATGGCAGCCGAAAATCACGCGAACATGCGATCGACCTGTGGGCCGCACTGCGCAACGCGGGTGTCACGCCGGTCAACGGCACGCGCATCGTCGACACCTATCCGACCGGCGCGACGACCTGGTAAGCGCCGCGCCGTCGTGCGCGGCTTACCCGGCCTTCACCGATCCTTCGATCAGGAAGAACACGATGAAGCCGATGAAGAACGCGGCCGTCGCGAACGGCGTTTCGGGCACCTCGTGGGCTTCGACCAGCAATTCCTCGGTGACGAGGTACAACAGCGCGACGGTGCCCAGGCCCAGGAGCGCTGCATAGATATTCGCCGGCAGCCCGGCGAATGCCGCATTGCCGGCAACGGCCGCGACGCTCAGCAGCGCCGCCAGCGCGACCGGCACGACGATCGCCAGCATGCGGCCGACGCCGGCCGCGGCCAGCGCCGCGCTGACCGACAGCGCGAGGAACAGCACCTCGAGCGTTAGAGCAACGGTCAGGATGATGCCGCTTTCGTCGCTCGCGGAAAAGGCGATGCCGAGCACCAGGCCGTCGACGACGAGGTCGATCGCGGTGACGATGATCAGGCTCACCGGCAAACGGGCTTCCTCGAAGCGCGTTTCGATCGCGCCCGACAGCGCGCGGATCGCCAGCATCAGCGCGATGCCGAGCACGAAACCGACGACGACTGGAAACAGCGCATGCGCGCGGTCCTGCGGCAGCAGTTCGAGCGCGGCGGCCGCGAACACGATGCCGCCGGTGAAATGCTGGATCACGCTCGACGTTTTCGGGCCGGGCGCGCGCCATGCGGCCGCGAGGGCGCCGAAACAGGCCGCCAGCACGGGCGGTAACGTGAGCAACGCAAGCTTCGCGGTCGGTGTCATGAGTCCTCTCAGCGGTTGGTGTGCGGCAGCGGAAGCCGCGTGGCACGATCGTACGCGCCGGGCATTGCCCCGGCGTCAACCGGGGGATTGAACACCTTGAAGCCGCTCCAGAGTCAAGCGGTTTGATGCGGACGCACCGGCAAGGGGCCGGCGCGCCCGTTGCGGTCAAAGCTGCGCGAGCGCCTGGTCGAGATCGGCGAGCAGGTCGTCGATATGCTCGATGCCGATCGACAGCCGCACCGTTTCCTCCTTCACGCCGGCCTTCGCGAGTTCGGCCGGCGACAACTGCCGATGCGTGGTGGAGGCCGGGTGCGTTGCGAGCGACTTGGTATCGCCGATGTTCACGAGCCGCGTGAACAGCTTCAGCGCATCCTGGAACTTCGCACCGCCGTCGCGGCCGCCTTTCACACCGAATGTCAGGATGCCCGGCGCCCGGCCCGACAGGTAGCGGACGACGAGCGGATGATCGGGGTGATCGGGCAGGCCCGCATAGTTCACCCATTCGACGTGCTCGTGGCGCGCGAGATGCTGCGCGATCTTCAGCGCGTTGTCGCTGATCCGCTCGACCCGCAGCGCGAGCGTCTCGATCCCCTGCAGGATCTGGAACGCGTTGAACGGCGAGATCGCCGCGCCCATGTTGCGCAGCGGCACCACGCGGGCGCGGCCGATATACGCGGCCGGCCCGAACGCTTCGGTATAGACGACGCCGTGATAGCTGACGTCCGGCTCGTTCAGCCGCTTGAAGCGGTCCGCGTGCTCGGCCCACGGGAATTTGCCCGAATCGACGATCGCGCCACCGAGGCTCGTGCCGTGCCCGCCGAGATACTTCGTCAGCGAATGCACGACGATGTCCGCGCCGTGCTCGAACGGGCGCAGCAGGTACGGCGACGGCACCGTGTTGTCGACGATCAGCGGAATGCCGTGGCGATGCGCGACCTCCGCGAGCGCGGCGATGTCGGTGACGTTGCCGAGCGGGTTGCCGACCGATTCCGCGAAGATCGCCTTCGTGCGCGCGTCGATCAGCGGTTCGAACGAGGAAGGATCGCGCGGGTCGGCGAAGCGCGTGGTGATCCCGTATTGCGGCAGCGTGTGCGCGAACAGGTTGTAGGTGCCGCCGTACAGCGAACTCGCGGACACGATGTTGTCGCCGGCTTCGGCGATCGTCTGGATCGCGTATGTGACGGCGGCTTGCCCCGACGCGAGCGCGAGCGTGCCGATGCCGCCCTCGAGCGCGGCGATCCGCTGCTCGAGCACGTCCGTCGTCGGGTTCATGATCCGAGTGTAGATGTTGCCCTGGACCTTCAGGTCGAACAGGTCGGCGCCGTGCTGCGTGTCGTCGAATGCGTACGCAACGGTCTGGTAGATCGGGACGGCGACCGCGCGCGTGGTCGGGTCGGGACGATAACCGCCGTGCACGGCGATGGTTTCGAGACGCCAGTTCGAATGGGCCTGATCGGTCATGGGTGCTCCGTTTGTTGTTGTGAAGGTCGAGGGGGCCTGCCGTCCGGCGATTATAGGAGCACGTGTGCCGCTGCCCTTAGAACGAATGGTGGGTTGCTTATGGGCGCGCGGCGCATAGAATGCCCTTTTCCGCAAACGATAGGTGCGCGATGAATCAGGATCGGTGGAACCAGGTGGATGCGTATTTCTCGGCGACGCTCGTGCCGTCCGACGCCGTGCTCGACGCCGCGCTCGCGGCGAGCGACGCGGCCGGGCTGCCGGCGATCAACGTCGCGCCGAACCAGGGCAAGCTGCTGCAACTGCTCGCGACGATCCGCGGCGCGCGACGGATTCTCGAAGTCGGCACGCTCGGCGGCTACAGCACGATCTGGCTGGCACGCGCATTGCCGCCGGGCGGCTCGCTGATGACGCTCGAGCTGAACCCGGCACATGCGAAGGTCGCGACGGAGAACATCGCGCGCGCCGGGTTTGCGCAAGTCGTGTCGGTGGTGGTCGGCAGCGCGAAGGATAGTCTTGCGCGGCTCATCGACGCCGGGGAGGCGCCGTTCGACTTCATCTTCATCGATGCGGACAAGGACAACAACGCCGTTTATCTCGACGCGGCGCTGAAGCTGTCGCGGCCCGGCACGGTGATCGTCGTCGACAACGTCGTGCGCAATGGGCGCGTGGCCGATCCGGACAATCGCGAGCCGGACGTGGTCGGCGTGCGCGAGGGGTTCGCGCGCCTCGTGGCCGAGCCGGCGCTCGCGACGACAGCCGTGCAGACGGTCGGGCAGAAGGGCTGGGACGGGTTCTCGATCTCGATCGTCGGCGCGTGACGTGGTGCGTCAGTGCGGGTTGGCTGCCGCATCGGCCCGTCGATACAGGCGTGGCCACTGATCGTCGAACAAGCCGTTGCAAGTGCCGTGTGTGGCGATATCGCTGAGCACGAAGTGCCGGCCGTCGAAGATCCACGATGCGGTCGAGCCGCAATCGCCTGCACTGCGCAGTCTGACCTTACTCGATAGCGTCGCGCTGGCGGGATCGTAGCCGGCGTCGGTCAGTTCGTTTGCGAACGACGCCGAATCGAGTCCCGCGTTCGCGTTCTCGCCGAAATTCATCGCCGTCGGCGAGTAGGGCGCAGTTCGCCGCACGCGATACCACAGGTCGGTGTGGTTATACATGCTGCTGGTCTGGCACGGTATCGCGACCAGCGCTTCGTCGGCGGAGACCGCCACGGCAGTCGACGCCTTCCTGCGATCGCCCGCCGGCATTTCGTCTTCGACATCGGCCGCACATTGCTTCACGTCGCCGCCGAACTTCGCGAGCACCGCATCGACGAGCGGCCGTTGCTCCGCGGCCGACAGGTTTGCGACGGCCGGGGCCGGCGTGACGGCGGGTGGCAATGCCGGTGCGACGGGCACCGCCGACGCCGGCCGGGTGCCCGGGCGCAGCAACGCCGTGACGGTGCCGACACGGCCCTGCGTGTCGTCGATCAACAGCAGCGCGGCACTCAATCCCGTCAACGGTGTGCGGGCGGTTTGTGCCGACGCCGGATCGCCGAAGCTCAGCAGTTGCGCATTGCGCGACGCAGTGAGCCATGCGGCAACCGTTGCCGGATCGTTGGTCCGGATCCGGAACGGGTGCGCGTCGTCATCGTCCGGTTTGCCGCCGAACGCATGCCATCGGGCCGCCATTGCATCGAACGGGCGACCATCCACGCGCGCGCTGCGCAGGTCCAGCGGCGCCGACGCATAGATGTCGAGCGAGGCTTGCGCGTCCGGGCCGGCATCGCGCGTCACGCGCAGGATGAGGCTGGTGCGTGCATCATCGATATCGTCCGCATGGCTTTCGGCAATGCAGCGGTTGCCGTTGTCGCAAACGACCGACCAGTTCTTGAAGTCGCGTTCGACCGGTGGCCGCGCGAGCGGGCGAGCCTCGGCAACGAACGGGGAAACGGCGAGGAGGGCGGCGATGGCGAGCGAAAGGCGGTGCGACATGACGGTTCGTATCGACTGTGGATGGGCGGGCGGAAGATGTCGGACTGCAAGCGCATCGTCAGCAGGCGGGGCAGGTCGAAGGCTGCGGCGCATGCGGCGGCGCGCTGTGCCGAACGGCATCGAGTATACCGCCGCGATGGGCTGTGAATCGTGACGACGACACGTAGTACGCGGGCACGATCGTTGCTCGCCTGTATTGATCGGACGAGTGCTGATGCAAAAATGGCGCGATCCCCGGAGGCATCGCGCCGTTCACTTTTCATCGGCCGTCGACCACGTCGCGCAGGAACGCATCGAGCATCGCCACGTCGCCCCACGGCCGCTTGTATTCGCGATCGTGTTCGGCATCGGCGAGCATCGTCTCGACCAGCGCGTGGATCGCCGGCCGGCGCGGCCCGTATTCGCTTTCGTTCGCGCTCATCTTCAGCGCGAGCAACGCATCGAGCTCCGCGCGCACCGTCGGCTCGTGCACGGTCCCGTCGACGAGATCGACGAAGCGCATCGGCGGCATGCCGAGCCCCATGTCGATCCAGCGGACCGCGAGCAGCGGACGCAGTACGTACAAGTACTTCTTGTAACGCACCGTGTCGCCTTGCAGATAGCCGCGAAAATTTTTCTTTGCCATCGAGAGGTAGTGATGACGCCCGCGTACCGGCGAGAAGAACGCCGATGCCAGCGACCTGAGCCGCGGCGCCCAGCGCGCATCTTCGCGATACACGACGGGCGAGTCGAGCCATTCGAGCAGCGTCGGGTTCGAGCGTCGCAGCAGTTGCAGCGCCTTGCGCGATTCCCAGCCGCTGACGTCGAGCTCGTCGTCGAGCGGCCGCTCGATCACGTCGCGTTGCGGTTCGACGCTCAGGTACCAGTCGCGCCGGTGTGCGTACACGAAGCGTACGTCGTAATCGCTGTCCGGCGAAGCGAATCCCCAGCCGCGGCTGCCCGATTCGCACGCGAACAGCACGCATACATCATGGCGGCGTTCGACTTCCGCGAGCTCCGCCATCACGCGTGCCCGCACCACCGGGTCGATCGGATGCGCGCTGCGCACGGTCGTCATTGCCTTGTCGGTTTTCATCGTTGTCGTTTTCCTTTCGTTGTGCGCGGCCGCTGGCCCTCGGCCGCACACCGCGCTATCCCTTCACACACACCACCTGGCGCAGCGTATGCACCACTTCGACGAGGCTGCGCTGAGCCGCCATCACCGCGTCGATGTCCTTGTACGCCATCGGGATTTCGTCGACGACGCCCGCGTCCTTCCGGCATTCGACGCCTTGCGTCGCCTTCGCCTGATCGTCGGCCGTGAAGCGACGCTTCGCTTCGGTGCGGCTCATCGTCCGGCCCGCGCCGTGGCTGCAGGAGCAGAAGCTTTCCGGGTTGCCGAGCCCGCGCACGATGAAACTCTTCGCGCCCATCGAGCCCGGAATGATCCCGAGTTGCCCCTTCTGCGCGGACACCGCGCCCTTGCGCGTCACGAGCACGTCTTCGCCGAAGTGGCGCTCGCGCTGCACGTAGTTGTGGTGACAGTTCACCGCGTGCTCGTCGACCGAGAACGGCTTCGCGATCACGCCGCGCGCCGCGCCGATCACCGCGTCCATCATCGCCTGCCGGTTGCGCCGCGCGTAGTCCTGCGCCCAGCCGACCGCTTCGACGTAATCGTCGAAGTGCCGGCTGCCTTCGGTGAAATACGCGAGATTACGGTCGGGCAGGTTCGCGATGTGCTGCCGCATGTCGGCCTGCGCGAGTTCGATGAACAGGCTGCCGATCGCATTGCCGACGCCGCGCGAGCCGCTGTGCAGCATGAACCACACGCGGTCCGCCTCGTCGATGCACACTTCGATGAAGTGGTTGCCGGTGCCGAGCGTGCCGAGATGCGCGTAGTGGTTCGTCTTTGCCAGCTTCGGATACTTGTCGACGATGCGCTGAAAGCCCGGCTGCAGCGATTTCCACGCGTCGGTCACGGCGGCCGGCGTGCGATCGCCCCACGCGCCCGGATCGCGGCGGCCCGGCGCACGGCCGTGCGGCACCGCGCATTCGATCGCGCTGCGCAGCCCGCCAAGCGAATCGGGCAGGTCGGCCGCCGTCAGCGTCGTGCGCGCGGCCATCATCCCGCAGCCGATGTCGACGCCGACCGCGGCCGGGATGATCGCGCCCTTCGTCGGAATCACGCTGCCGATCGTCGAGCCCTTGCCGAGGTGCACGTCCGGCATCACCGCAACGTGGCCGAAGATGAACGGCATCTGCGCGGTGTTGCGCAGTTGCGCGCGCGCTTCGTCCTCGACGGCGACACCTTGCGTCCACATCTTCACCGGCTTGCCGTTCGCCAGTTCCATCACCTGATAATCCATGTCGGTCATTTGCTTCACCTGATTCATTTCGGGACCGGCGCGACCCATCTGCATCGCGCCGGAGCCTGCATTACGTGCCCTTGATGCTGACGAGCCCGTTCAGCACCTGGTCGAGACCGCCGAACACCGAGATGCGGTCGATCCGTTCCGCGACGCGCTCGAGCGTTTCCAGCTCCTTGAGCCGCAGTGCGGTCGGGTTTTCTTCCATCACCTTCGCGGTGTTCAGCAGCGAACGCGTGGCCGCCGTTTCCTCGCGGCGGCGAATCACGTTCGCCTGCGCGGATTTCTCCGCTTCGACCACCTGCGCGAGGATCGTCTTCATGTCGCCCGGCAGCACGATATCCTTCACGCCGACGCTGCGCACGTCCACGCCCGAACCGTCGAGACGGGCGCGCACGTGCGCGATCACGACCTCGTCGAGCGACTGCTTGTCCTCCAGCAACTCGTCGAGCGAGCGCGTGCCGACCGCCGAACGCAGCGCGAACTGCAACTCGCGATACAGGTGTTCGACCGGCTTCTGCAACTGGCCGAACGCTTGCAGCACGTCCGCATAACGCCACGTCGCCGACAGGTTCAGCCGCAGCGCGACCTTGTCGCGCGTCAGGATTTCCTGCCCGCCGACCTCGATCGCCTGCAAGCGCAGATCGACCAGCTCGACCGCGACGTCGCGGTTGAAGCGCCAGAACGCCGACGCGCCCGCGTCCAGCAACCGCTCGATCTTGCCGTCGACCTTCAGCACGCCGACGTGGTACGCCGGCACCTGCGCCAGCAGCACGCCCGTCAGCCCCGCCACGCCGCGCGCACGCAGCGACGGTTGCGCGATGCGCTTCACCAGCGCGGCGGGCAGCATGCTGTCCTGCGCGAGATCGATGCGCTCCAGCCGGTGCGCGGTCAGGCCGCGCCAGTACAGCCGGCGCGTGCCCGGCGCCAGAATCTCGACGAGCACGTCGTCTTCGTAGCGCAGGCCGGCTTCGTCGTCGGCGAGATCCATCGCGACGAAATACCGCGCGAGCACGTCCGGTGCGTCGTGACGCAGGTAGTCGGCCAGCGCTTCGTCGGCGAGCGGCGCGTCGAGACGCGCGGTCTGCACCGACAGGCGCTTGAACGGATCGAAGGCCTTGAACACGCCTGGTTCCAGCACCTTCACGAAATCGCCCTCGCTCATCAGCAGCGCGCGTTCGTTCTTTTTCACCACATGACGCTTCCACATATTTTTGTCCTTTTCTTCAATGGCCGCCGGGTAACGCGCATCGTGCGGATCGCGGGGCGACGCAATCGGGCGGGCGGCGCGCTGGCCGGCGTCGAAGTGCATGGCGACGCCTGCTGCATTGCGTCGTCGTGCGCCTTCGCGCGGGCCGTGCGGCCGCCCGGCCGATCGCGCGGAACCGCAACCGGTCCGACGCGCGGCGGGCCTGTCGGCCCGCACCGGCGGGTACTGCCTTCATACGAGACCGTCCTTGCGGACAGCGTTCGAGCGGGATTTGAACCCGCCACCGGCCGGCTTTCGCCGGCTGCTCCACCTGGCTGAGCTTTCGAACAATGGGCGCCCCGGGATTCGAACCCAGGCGAGGCATCCTGGCGCGCGCCCCTTTGCCTTCGTCTGTCCATGGCGGCATGCGCTACCGCGACGAACGAGGTTCGGCGGCGGCGCACCAGCAGGGCTTGTTGAACCCTGGCTCGTGGGCCAGCGGGACATCCGGCGTCTTTTATTTAGCGAGGAGCGTGCCAGTGAGCGGCTGGCGCTTCTGGAAATCTCTCAACACATTGAAGTTAAAAGGGAATTATCTGTTTTGCAGTGTCTGGCATCGACGCTGTCGGCACGTCACGATCCTGCATATTCGATACAATTGGATCGCTTCTTATCCCATGAGATAAACATGCGCAAAACCGTTGCGATCGGTTTTCTCGGCACCGTGCTCGACCAAGGCGGCCGCGCGCCGCGCCGTTACCGCAAATGGCGGCCGACGATTTCGCTGTGCGAGCAGCCCGACCTGCCGATCGACCGGCTCGAACTGCTGCATTCGCTGGACTACACGCGTCTCGCCAACCAGGTGCGGGACGATCTCGCGCGCGTGTCGCCGCGAACCGACGTGCGGCTCACGCCGGTCACGATCCACGATCCGTGGGATTTCGAGGAGGTTTATGCGACGCTGCACGATTACGCACGCGCGTACCCGTTCGACCTCGAACACGAGGATTACCTGATCCACATCACGACCGGCACGCACGTCGCGCAGATCTGCTGGTTCCTGCTCGCGGAAGCGCGCTATCTGCCCGCGCGCCTCGTGCAGACCGGGCCGCCGCAGCGGACCGACGAAGGGCCGAGCGGGCCGGGCACGATCTCGGTGATCGATCTCGACCTGTCGCGCTACAACCGGATCGCGCAGCGCTTCACGCGCGAGCGCGACGAAACGGTGTCGTTCCTGAAGGCCGGCATCGCGACGCGCAACGCGCGCTTCAATGCGCTGATCGAGCAACTCGAGCGCGTGGCGGTGCGTTCGCGCGCGCCGATGCTGCTGGTCGGGCCGACGGGGGCCGGCAAGTCGTTTCTCGCGAAGCGCGTGTACGAGCTGAAGCGTGGCCGGCATCGGCTCGCGGGGCCGTTCATCGAGATCAACTGCGCGACGCTGCGCGGCGACGCGGCGATGTCGACGCTGTTCGGTCACGTGAAGGGTGCGTTCACAGGGGCGCAGTCGGCGCGGGCGGGGCTGCTGCGCGCGGCGGACGGCGGGCTGCTGTTTCTCGACGAGATCGGCGAACTCGGGCTCGACGAACAGGCGATGCTGCTGAAGGCGATCGAGGAGAAGCGCTTCCTGCCGGTCGGCGCGGACGTCGAGGCGACCAGCGATTTCGAACTGATCGCGGGCACGCACCGCGATCTGCGGCAGATGGTGGCGGCCGGCACGTTCCGCGAGGACCTCTATGCGCGGATCAACCTCTGGACCTATGAATTGCCGGGACTGGCCGAGCGCCGTGAGGACATCGAGCCGAACCTCGAATTCGAGCTCGACCGTTTCGGTCGCGAGCAGGGCGAGCAGGTGCGGTTCAACGTCGAGGCGAAGCGGCGCTATCTCGCGTTCGCGGCCTCGCCGCGCGCGACGTGGGCCGGCAACTTCCGCGAGCTGTCGGCGTCGGTCACACGGATGGCGACGCTGGCCGATGCGGGGCGCATTACCGAGGCGCTCGCCGAACAGGAAGTCGAGCGGCTGACGCGCACGTGGTCGTCGCCGGGTGGCGCGAGTATGGCGGACGCGTGCGTCGACGCGGTGTTCGGTGCGCGTGCGGCGGAACTCGACCTGTTCGATCGTGCGCAGCTCGAACGCGTGCTCGACGTGTGCCGCACGTCGGCGAGCCTGTCGGAAGCCGGGCGCACGCTGTTCGCGGTGTCGCGGCAGAGCAAGAAGCAGCCGAACGACGCGGACCGGCTGCGCAAGTATCTCGCGCGGTTCGGGCTCGATTGGGACGGTGTGCGGCGCGCGCTCGACGGTGTGTGAGGGCGAGCGCGGCGCATGATGTCCGCGCTGCGGAGAGCGTTCGCGCGTGTCGTATCGTATGCGGTAACTTCAGGAGCATTCTAGTGATCGAGATTCCGTTGACGGTCAGGCCGTTGTTTGTCGCGGCCGGGTGGTGCGGCCCTGCCGACGGCCGCCTGTCGGCCCGCGACGGCGAACATCCGGGTGATGCGATCCTGCGTGAATTCGGCACGTTGATCGTGGGTGCGGAGCCGGCCCGGCGCAGCGGGGAAACCTGCGCGCCGATGGGAATCGCGTTTCGCGCACTGGAGCGTCAGGATGAACAGATTGCCGCGTGGGAGCGGGCGCTCGACACGACGATGATCGGAATCGCCGAGGACGATCTCGGCTACGTCGAGTTTTATGTCGATACGCAGGGCCGCGTGTTCACGACGAATTGCGTGATGGACGGCGTCTATCTGGCGGGATTCACGTTCGGCGACGCGATCGAACGCACGCTGCTCGGGCGGGTCTCGATTCCGCTATTGCTCGACAAGCAGGCGTCGATCGCCTATTACGGCGCGCATCTGACGGGCGACGACCCGCGCGTCATGACGGCCGCGCAGTTGCGGGCCGGCAATGACGGATCGCGCGCGGCGCCGTGATGCGGCGGAGCTTCAGCCGATGGCCGACGCGGCCGCCTCCTGGAACGGGGCCAGGAATGCCCAATCCGAATGCGCCGCCGCGATGTCCGCCAGCCCGCGCGCGAACGCGTGCACCGGCAGCCACGGATACCCGAACGCCGCGTGCAGCCGATCGAGTTTCAACGACTGCGGATCGTCGATCGTATCCATCCGTGCGATATGAATGTGCAGCGCGGCAACCCGCGCAACGTCGTCGTTTTCACCATCGATGGCGAACTGCCAGCGGTACGTGCCGTGTCCGATCCGCAGCGCGCCGCTGTCCTTTTGCCGCATCACGACGAGCCACGGCATGCTGCTGACGCCGTGCTCATCGACGGGCGGGGTCGTGCAGACGTAATAGGTTCGGCACTGCTCGAACCGCTCGCCGAATGCCTCGACCAGCGTATGCGCAATGGCCGCCGCGCCCGTCACGCGCGGCGGAAAATCGATGTCGTCGTTGGCGAGGGAAAAGCTCAGTTCGGCATTGGCCGCGAAGCAGTCCGCGATCAGCGCGGCCTGGTTCAGGTCCTTCGCGCGCAGATAGCATTCGAGCAGCGCGCGAACCGTGGCGGGATGAAGCGGGAAGGGCATGTTCGAGCCTCCTGTGTCGGGAAAGTATCGGGAAATCGGGCCGCCTGCAGGCCGCTAGGCTGGCCGAGGCCGCCGGTGCCTTTGCCGTATAATTTCGTTCCAAAGCTAAATTCGCATGACCGCACGGAGCGTCGACGTCATGGCCAAGCAGCAAGAGGAGTCCGTTCTGACCATTACCAACCCGGCCTGCCTGATCGACGGCACGGACACGGAATTTCGCCACCTGATCAACGGGCTGCTGCCGTTCGCGGCGCGCCTGCTGTCGGTGCGCGACGGTTTCGGCTCGTTGATCGGCCTCACCGGCATCCAGTATTCGCTGCTCGTGTCGGTCGCCCATCTGTCGCATGACGACGTCGTGACCGTCAACCGCCTCGCCGATCATCTGCACCTGAGCGGCGCGTTCGTCACGATCGAGACCGGCAAGCTGAAGAAGCTCGGCCTGATCGACAAACGCCCGGACCCCGACGACAAGCGCAAGATGCGGCTCACGGTCACGCCGGCCGGCTCGAAGCTGCTGAAAGCGCTCGTCGATACGCAGCAGCGCATCAACAACGTGCTGTTCGAAGGCGTGACGAAAACCGAATTCAAGGCGCTCTGCTCGGTGATCGACCGCCTCGTCACCAACGGCGATCGCGCGACGCTCGATCTCGCGCACATGATCGCTCGCCAGGAAAAAGGCTGACACGCGCCGGCTGCCGCGCTCAGTGCGCGGCCCACTCGATCGTATCCAGGTCGACCCCTTCGAGATGCATGTCCCACAGCGGGCTCAATTCGCGCAGCTTGCCGACCGTGTCGCGCACCTGCGCGATCACGCTGTCGACCTCGGCTTCGGTCGTGAAGCGGCCGAGCGTGAAGCGGATCGAGCTGTGCGCGAGCTCGTCGCTTCGACCGAGCGCACGCAGCACGTAAGACGGCTCCAGCGACGCCGACGTGCACGCCGAGCCTGACGACACCGCGACGCCCTTGATTCCCATGATCAGCGATTCGCCTTCGACGAAATTGAAGCTGACGTTCAGGTTGTGCGGAATCCGGCGTGCGAGGTCGCCGTTCACGTAAACCTCGTCGAGCGTCGACAGGCCGGCCAGCAGCCGGTCGCGCAACGCGCCGACGCGGCGGCTTTCCTCTGCCATTTCTTTCTTCGCCAGCCGGAACGCTTCGCCCATCCCGACGATCTGGTGCGTCGGCAGCGTGCCGGAACGCATTCCGCGCTCGTGGCCGCCGCCGTGCATCTGCGCTTCGATGCGCACACGCGGCTTGCGGCGCACGTACAGCGCGCCGATTCCCTTCGGGCCGTACACCTTGTGCGCGGTCACCGTCAGCAGGTCGACGTTCAATGCATTCACGTCGACCGGAATCTTGCCGGCCGCCTGCACCGCATCGCAGTGGAACACGATGCCGCGTGCGCGGCACAGTGCCCCGATCTCGGCCACCGGCTGGATCACCCCCGTTTCGTTGTTCGCGAGCATTACCGACACGAGGATCGTGTCGGCGCGCAGCGCCTGCCGTAACCCATCGAGGTCGAGCAGGCCGTCCTCCCGCACGTCGAGGTACGTGACGTCGAAGCCCTGGCGCTCGAGTTCGCGACACGTATCGAGCACGGCCTTGTGTTCGGTCTTCACCGTCACGAGGTGCTTGCCTTGGCCCTGATAGAAGTGCGCCGCGCCCTTGATCGCGAGGTTGTTGCCTTCGGTCGCGCCGGACGTCCATACGATTTCGCGCGGATCGGCGCCGAGCAGCGCGGCGACGTGCGCGCGCGCTTCCTCGACCGCCTGCTCGGCATCCCAGCCGTAGCTGTGGCTGCGTGAAGCCGGGTTGCCGAACTGCTCGTGCAGGAACGGCACCATCTTGTCGACCACGCGCGGATCGACGGGCGTCGTCGCGCTGTAGTCCATGTAGATCGGACGGGATTGCATCGAAAGGGACTCCGGAAAGCGACGTTTCGCGTGGGTCGCGAGCGCCGGTGAATACGGTTGGCGCAGTGTACGTGGACATTCGCGCGAGCCGCGCAACATCCATCCCGCCAGTATGGTTGTCTTTCAAACAAAGCTTTCAAGATCAGGGTTTACGACATCTTGAACCGGCTTTTGTGTTTACATTTAATAAAAGCTAAATAAAAAAGCTAATTAACGGTGCTTTGTTGATGCGGATTCCTCAGGGGAATCCGGAAATGCAACCCAAGGAGAACGAGATGAGCGAGAACCACGCAGGAACCGGCGCGGATGCCGACGAGCAGCGGCGTTTCCGCGCCGCGCTGTCGATGTTCGCGACGGGCGTCGCGGTGATTACCGCCCCGCGCAAGGAGGGGATGCCGATCGGCATCACGGTCGCGTCGTTCAATTCGGTGTCGCTGGACCCGCCGCTGATCCTGTTCTCGGTCGACCGCCGCAGCCTGAGCCTCGGCGACCTGGCCGGCGCGGATGGCTACGCGGTCAACGTGCTTGACGAGACGCAGCAGCACCTGTCGAACTCTTTCGCGAAAGCGAACGGCGACAAGTGGGGCTGGCGCGGCGGCGCGGCTGGCGACGACGGCATGGTGCTGCTGCCTGACGCACTCGCGACGTTCGAATGCGAACCGTATGCGCAGTACGACGGCGGCGACCACGTGATTTTCGTCGGCCGCGTGACGCGGCACCGCGCGCGCTCGGACGGACGCCCGCTGATCTTCTTCGGCGGTCGTTACCGCGCGCTCGACGGCGCGCATGCGCCATCCATGTGAATGCAACCCACGATTCATTCCCCCAGGAGCACATCATGATCAAGAACGGCACTCAGCACATCGCGTCGCTGCGCGACGGACGGCAGGTCTACCTGAACGGCCAGCCGGTCGGCGACGTGACCGCGCACGCGGCATTCCGCAATTCGATCCGCAGCTACGCGAGCCTGTACGACTACCAGGCGCGCGACGAGAACGTCGAGAAGATGACGTTCGTGTCGCCCGACTCGGGCAACCGCGTGAGCCGGATCTGGCAACTGCCGACGTCCTATGACGAACTCGTCGAGCGCCGTGCCGCGCTGGAAGCGTGGTCGGAGCTGCATTACGGCTTCATGGGCCGCTCGCCCGACCACGTCGCGTCGTGTCTCTCCGGCATGTATATGGGCGCCGACGTGTTCGAACAATACGACCCGGCACGCGCCGGCGCGCTGCGCGACTACTACCGTTATGCACGCGACAACGACCTGTTCCTGACCTACGTGATCGTGAATCCGCAGGCGAACCAGTCGAAGGCCGCGCACGAACAGGAGGACAAGTACCTCGCGGTCGGCATCGTCGATCAGGATGCCGAAGGCATCACGGTGCGCGGTGCGAAGATGCTCGCGACGAGCGGGATCATGGCGAACGAGGTGTTCTGCAGCTGCATCCAGCCGCTGCGCGAAGGCGACGAGATGTATGCGCTGTCGTTCGCGGTGCCGATGAACGCGAAGGGCATGAAGATCATGTCGCGCAAGTCGTACGAGGAGAGCGCGACGTCGGTGTTCGACAACCCGCTGTCGAGCCGCTTCGACGAGAACGACGCGGTGCTGTACTTCGACGACGTGAAGGTGCCGTGGGAGCGGATCTTCGTCGCCGGCAATACGGCGATGTGCGCGAAGCAGTTCCACGCGACACCCGCACACGTGTACCAGAACTATCAATGCCAGGTGCGCCTGATGACGAAGCTGCGCTTTCTCGTCGGGCTCGGCCTGAAGATCTCCGAGGTCAACGGAACGAACACGTTCCCGCAGGTGCGCGAAACGCTGGGCCAGCTCGCGGCCGAAGCGTCGATGGTCGAGGCGTGGGTCTACGGGATGGAAGCGAAGGGCACGGTCGTCAACGGCTTCTACGTGCCCGACCGCAACATGCTGTACGGCTCGCAGGTCGTCACGCAGCAACTGTATTCGAAGGTGCTCAACACACTGCGCGAGCTCGCCGGCGGCGGAATGATCATGTTGCCGTCCAGCGTGCGCGATTTCGAGAACCCCGACCTGCTGCGCATCATCGAGAAGACGCAGAAATCGCCGGTGTGCTCGTCGGAGGAACGCGTGAAGTTCTTCAAGCTCGCGTGGGACGCGGTCGGCTCCGAATTCGCGTCGCGCCACAACCAGTACGAACTGTTCTATGCCGGCGCGTCGTTCGTCACGAAGGGCCATGCGTATCGCACGTACGACTGGCAGCGTGCGTCGCATCTGGTCGATTCGATGCTCGGCAGCTATTCGCTGAACCAGGAACTGTCGACGCCGCGTGCCGCTTGACTAGCCGCATCGCAACCCCTTTTACCCGCTATCGCAATCAGGAGAGACAGATGGCCATCAACAAGCTTCACGACGAATTCCACACGCTGGACATGCAGCGCGACTGGCGGCTGCCGGAAGGCTATGACCCGGCGTCCGGCGCGCAGGAGCTGATCTTGTCCGGCGCGCTCGACACCGAGCGCAAGCGCGGCAGCCGCACGCGCCTGCTGCGCCTGCCGGCCGGGCTGCACACGAAGCAACCGTTCGTGCACGACTACTGGGAAGAGGTGTTTCTGGTCGAAGGCGACCTGACCGTCGGCAACGACGAGCACGGCGACGGCGGCACGCCGTTCAAGGGCTACACGTACGCGGTGCGTCCGCCCGGCGCGTGGCATGGCCCGTTCAAGTCGAACGGTGGCTGTGTGCTGCTGGAAATCCACTATTACGATCCGGCCTGAGTTCGGCCGATCCATGACAGACGGCGGGCCGCTGTATCGCGCGGCCCGCGACGAGGAGCATTCGATGAAAACCATCACGTTCGCGATCGACGGTCGCGACGGGCGCACCGAGCGCGCGATCGCGATCCACACGCTCGTGATCGCGGGCTGGACCGGCCGCGATACGGTCGCCATGGAAAGGCATATCCGCGAGCTGGAAGCGCTCGGCGTCAAGCGCCCGGCGGCGACGCCGGTGTTCTACCGCGTCGCGGCCGATCGCCTCGATCCGTCGCCGGCGATCCAGGTCTCGGGCGGGCAGAGCAGCGGCGAAGCGGAATTCGTGCTGGTGCGAGACGGTGGCGACACGTTCGTCGGCATCGCGTCCGACCACACCGACCGCGAGGTCGAGACATACGGCATCACGGTCTCGAAGCAGATGTGCGGCAAGCCGTGCGCGAACACGCTGTGGAGGCTCGACGACGTGACCGGTCACTGGGATCGGCTGGTGTTGCGTGCATACGCGACGATCGACGGCGAGCGCGTGCTGTATCAGGAAGGTAGCGTGACCGCGATGCGCACGCCGGACGATTTGCTCGCGCAGTTCGCGCGCGACGGCGGCCGCTTCGAGGACGGCACCGCGATGCTGTGCGGCACGCTCGCGGCGATCGGCGGCATCCGGCCGGCCGAGCGGTTCGAGGTCGAGCTGGAAGATCCGGTGCTGGGCCGCACGATCCGGCATGTGTATGCGGTGGACACGTTGCCCGTCGCGGGCTGACGCGAACCGAACCGCGAATGCGCGCTCAAGCGCGACAGATCGCAATGATCTCCGCGCTCGTCGCCTCGTCGAATGGCGCGTGCTCCCAGTCGCCGTACCAGTCGGCCGACACGAAACCGGCTGCCGTCACGCGCGCCTGCAATTCGGCGTGCGCGATGAAACGCAGCCGGCTCGTATTCGCCAGCAGCGTATCGTCGCGGCGGAAGCGGTAGTGCGTGTCGAACGTCACGATCGCGCCGTCGATCGCCCGCGCCGCGTGATGGAGATCGACGATGCCGAGTTCGTGCGACTCGACGCTGCGTGCCGATTGCGCGGGTGTCCATGCTCGCCACGGTTCGGTGCGCGGGTTGCGGGTATCGAACAGGAAGCAGCCGCCGTCGTCGAGCACGCGTCGCACGCCGCGCAGTGTCGCGTCGATGTCGTCGTCGGTCAGCAGGCACTGGAACGCGTGCCCGGTCATCACCACAGCATCGAACGGCGCACCGGGCGGCAGGCCGTCGAGCGCGCACGCGAACCAGCGTACGGCGTCGGCACCCGGCTGGCGTCGCGCGTAATCGATCATCGCCGGCGCGGGATCGATCGCGACGACGTCATGCCCGGCCGCCGCGAGCCGCCGCGCGAACGTGCCGGTGCCGCAACCGAGATCGAGGATGCGTCGCCGGGCGGCGCCGATCGCGGCGGCGTAGAACGCGAAGTCCCGATCGCCCGCGTTGAACAGGTCGTACACCGCGACGAGGCGCGGGTCGGTGTAGAGCAGGTCCGCGTCGGCGCGCGTCATGCGGCCGCTTGCGTCAGCGCTGCTGCACGGCTACCCGCAGCCCGAGCGCGATGAAGATCGAGCCGATGATCTTGCCCTGCCAGCGCGTGAGCCACGTGAGCCGCTTCACGATGCGGCCGAGCGGGCGGATCGAGCATGCGATCAGCGTCGTGTAGAGCGAGCTGAGCACGACGAAGATCAGCCCGAGCACCGCGAACTGCACGAACGTCGAGCCGCGTTCCGGATGCACGAACTGCGGCATGAACGCGAGAAAGAACAGCGCGGTCTTCGGATTCAGCACTTCGGCGGGAATCGCCTGCAGGTACGCCTTGAGCGGCGTGACGGGCGACACCTGCGGCAGCGACGGATCGGACGGTTTCTCGAGCAGCGCCCGCACGCCGAGATAGATCAGGTACGCGGCGCCGACCAGCTTCACGACGTTGAACGCGAGTGCCGACGTCATCAGCAGCGCCGACAGCCCGACGGCCGCGAACAGCGTATGCACGAAGTCGCCGCTCGCGACGCCGAGGCCGGTCAGGATGCCGGTCTTGCGCCCACCCTGCACGGTGCGGCTCAGCACGAGCAGCACGGCGGGGCCAGGGATCAGGAACAGGCCCAGAACGACGGCCGTAAAGGTGGTCAGCGTGGTCAGGTCGAACATGGCGGCTCCGGCAGGTTGGCGCGGCGGCAGGGGATCGGCGCATTGTATTCGGTTCGGCGCGCGGCCGCAGACGCGCCCTCGAACGGCGCGGCTGCGTCGGCGCCTTTCTGGTATAAGCACGACAGGACGCGCAGGCGTCCGGCCTTTTTTCACAGCCCGTCGTTCCATGCGCGACCTTCCATCGATCACCGATCCTGCCGCGGACGCCGACGTCTATCACGTGCCGCGTCCGCTCGTCGTGTTCGGCGGCTCGGTCGTCGAGCCCGAGTGGCGGCTGGAGCGGCACAGCCATCGCCAGGCGCAGCTGCTCTACACGCTGAGCGGGGTCATCTATTGCGAGATCGACGGCGGCGTGTGGACCGCGCCGCCGCAATGCACGGTCTGGATTCCCGGCGATGTCCCGCATGCGGCGCGCGGCTCGGCCGGCGCCACTTTCTACGCGGTACTGGTCGAACCCGACGCGGCGCTCGACCTGCCCACGCGCTGCTGCACGCTCGCCATGTCGCCGCTGTTGCGCGAGCTGCTGCTGAAGGCGGCCAGCTTCCCGAACCTGTACGACGTCGACGGGCCGCAAGGGCGGCTGGTGGCGACGCTGCTCGACGAGCTCGTCGCGGCCCCGGTCGAGGACTTGTACTTGCCGATGCCGGCCGATCGCCGGCTGCGCAAGCTGATCGACCATCTGCTCGACGACCCGGCCGACAAGTCGCCGCTGCCCGAACTCGCGCGGCGTGCGGGCATCAGCGAGCGCAGCCTGACGCGCCTCGCGACGAAGGAGCTCGGCATGAGCCTCGGCGACTGGCGCCGGCGGCTGCACGTCGCGCTGTCGCTGCGGATGCTGACGACCGGCCGCCGCGTGCATCAGATCGCGATCGATCTCGGCTACGAGAGCGCGAGCAGCTTCGTCACGATGTTCCGCAAGGCGACCGGTAAGCCGCCGACGCAATTCCTGACCGACCGGCAACGCTGAACCGCCGGACTGCGCGCCCGCGCCCGTTTGGCCGGATTGAAAAAGCAGTTGGCCGGGATGAGAAATGACGCATGAGGGCTCGATCCATAAAATGAGAATCGTTCTCATCTGGAGGCCGACATGCAAATCACCACGACCGAATTTCCGTTTGTCTGGCTGCGTTACAGCGGCTCGACCCACACCGATCCCGCCCGACTGATTGCCGAACTCGACGCGTTGCTCGCGCGCCGCGAGCGCTTCGTTCTTCTGACCGACGATGCGCCGTCCGGCGACGACCGCGCCGACAACGATCACGAGATGCGCAAGCAGCTCGCGAAGTGGAGCAAGGCCAACCGCGCGCTGTCGCGCGAATGGATTCCCGGGATGATCGCGATCGAGCCCAATGCGGCGCGGCGCGTGGCGCTCAATGCCTTTTCGGGCGCCTTCGAGAAAGTCTGGGGCTATCCGCTGAACGCGGCGGCGAGCCGCGACGACGCGCTGGCGCTCGCGCAACGGCTGCTCGCCGAACCGGCGCCCGGCATCGCGGCCGCGAACGCCTGACCCGACGGCCGCGCCGCTCGCGCGACTTGCGTCGACCTCGACCTCGTCACGTCGCACGGTGTGCGCACGCGCGCCGCGGCCTATCGCAACCACGCAGAGGTGTCCGGTGGACAATCCGATCCGCGCGATGCGCATCTTCACGCGCATCGTCGAAATGAACAGCTTCACGCGCGCGGCGCAGGCGCTCGGCATTTCGCGCGCCACCGCCACGCGCACCGTGCAGGAGCTCGAAGCGGCGCTCGGCATGCCGCTGCTGGTGCGCACGACGCGCGCGTTGCGGCCGACGCCCGAAGGCGACGCGTATTACCGGCGCTGCGTCAGCATCACGGCGGACGTCGACGAGCTCGAAGCCAGCATCCGCGGCGCCGCGCTGCATCCGAGCGGGCCGCTGCGCGTCGAGCTGCCGGCGTCGGTGGCGAGCACGATCGTGTTGCCGGCGCTCGGCGAATTTCATGCGCGGCATCCCGATCTCGAGCTGACGCTTGCCGTGGCGGGGCGCGCGGGCGACCGCATCGGCGACGCGATCGACTGCAGCATCCGGCTCGGTGCGCTGCCCGATTCGTCGCTCGTCGCGCGTCGGCTCGGCTCGCTCGAACGCGTGACGTGCGCGAGCCCCGCGTATCTCGACCGCTTCGGCGTGCCGCGCACGCCCGACGATCTGGGCGCGCATCGCGCGGTAGGCGGGTCGCACGTGTTCGGCCAGCGTTCGGCGGAGCTCGAGTTCGTGGTGGACGACGCGGTACGCAAGGTGCGGCTCGACGGCATCGTCAGCGTGGACGACGAGCAGGCGTATCTCGCCTGCGGCGTGCACGGCCTCGGGTTGATCCAGCCGACGCGCGTTGCCGCGCAGCCGCTGATCGATGCGGGACGGCTGCGGGAAGTGTTGGCGGGCTGGCAACCCGATGCGCTGGCCGTGTCGGCCGTCTACGTGAAGCGGCCGCACGTGTCGCCCGGCGTGCGCGCGTTCGTCGACTGGATCGCGGAGCGTTTCGTGCAGGCCGGATACGAGCAGGAAGGGCTGGCGGCGGCGGGGGCGGTGGGGTGGCGGCCGGCGCTGCCGGGTGCAGCCGCTACCGGCGATCGCTACAGCGGACTGGTAGCGGTGGCGTGACGGCAGCAGACTGACGGAAGACCTCGAGCAGCGTTCGCGAGGCGGAACGCGCCGGCCATCCATTCGATCTGTATCGAACGATGTAAATATTTTGGCGATTCAGCACGAAATTCGCCGGAATATTTTCATCGGGGGCCGAACGGCCAGCCGTGCAGCCGTATAGGGCGAGTCGGGGTGTGCGCGTGCATCACGCATCGACACCCGACACACACGGCGTATGGAACGGGCGCGCTACACCGCCCTGAGCCGCCCCAATTCTTCCGCCAGGAAGTCGACGAACGCGCGAATCCGCGTGGACATCTGGTGACGCTGCGCATACACCGCGTAGATGTCGGCGCTCGGCGTTTCATGATCGGGCAGCACGACCACCAGCCTGCCGTCGGCGAGATAGTCGCGCAGATCCCATTCCGCACGCATCAGGATGCCGTGCCCGTCGAGCGCCCACTTCACCGCGATCTCGCCGTCGTTCGTCGTCAGGTTGCCGTTGATCCGCACGGCTTCCGTGTGGCGGGCCGCGCCGCGCCCGCTCGTCAGGCGCCACACGCCGTAACCTTCGTCGCCTTGCCGGATGCCGATGCAGTTGTGCCGCGTCAGGTCGTGCGGCGTGCCGGGCACCCCGTGCCGCGCGAGATACGCGGGCGCCGCGCACAGCAGCCGGCGGTTCGGCGCCAGCCGCCGCGCGACGACGCGCGTGTCGGGCGGCTCGCCGAAGCGAATGCACACGTCGAACGCGTCGTCGGTGAGCGGCGGCGGCATCACCGACAGCTGCAACTGCACCGACACTTCCGGATAGCGCGCGACGAAACGCGAGATCGCCGGGCCGACGTGGCTGCGCCCGAACCCGAGCGTCGCATTCACGCGCAGCAGCCCCTTCGGCCGCTGCTTCGCGCTGCCGAGCAGCTCGCCGAGTTCGTCCATCTGGTCGAGAATCCGGCGCGCGTATTCCAGGTACACGTCGCCTTCGGGTGTCAGCATCATCCGCCGCGTCGTGCGATTGACGAGCGTCACGCCCGCGCGCCGCTCCATCTGCGTGAGCCGTTTGCTGACGGCCGCCGCGGTCAGCCCGAGTTCGCGCGCGGCCGCGCTCAGGCTGCCCGACGCGGCCAGCGTCGAGAAGAAGCCGAGATCGGCCGGCTGGACGGTATCCGCCATGACGGGATTCGTGAATTGAAGTTAAAGATGCTTTGAGTATAGCCCCGGTTTACACACTCCCGGTTCGGTAAAGTGCGTTCACGCTCACGATCAATCGAGGATGTCCGCATGAAGACCTACCGTATCGCAACGATTCCCGGCGACGGCATCGGCAAGGAGGTGGTGCCGGCTGGCAAGCAACTGCTGGAAGCGCTGGCCCGCAGCAGCGACCGTTTCGCGTTCGAGTTCGAGGATTTCGACTGGGGCGCCGATTACTACCGCCGGCACGGCGCGATGATGCCGGCCGACGGCCTCGACGCACTGCGCGGCAAGGACGCGATCCTGTTCGGCTCCGCGGGCGACCCGGACGTGCCCGACCACGTGACGCTGTGGGGGCTGCGCCTGAAGATCTGCCAGGGCTTCGACCAGTACGCGAACGTGCGCCCGACGCGCATCCTGCCCGGCATCGACGCGCCGTTGAAGCGCTGCGGGCCGGACGACCTGAACTGGGTGATCGTGCGCGAGAACTCCGAAGGCGAATACGCGGGCGTCGGCGGCCGCGTGCACCAGGGCCATCCGATCGAGGCCGCGACCGACGTGTCGATCCTCACGCGCGCCGGCGTCGAACGCATCATGCGCTTCGCGTTCCGGCTTGCGCAGTCGCGGTCGCGCAAGCTGCTGACCGTGATCACGAAGAGCAACGCGCAGCGGCACGCGATGGTGATGTGGGACGAGATCGCGAAGCAGATCGCGCAGGAGTTTCCCGACGTGACGTGGGACAAGGAACTCGTCGATGCGGCGACCGCGCGCATGGTCAATCGCCCGGCGTCGCTCGACACGATCGTCGCGACCAACCTGCACGCGGACATCCTCAGCGATCTCGCCGCCGCGCTCGCGGGCAGCCTCGGCATCGCGCCGACCGGCAACATCGATCCCGAGCGCCGCTATCCGTCGATGTTCGAGCCGATCCACGGCTCGGCGTTCGACATCATGGGCAAGGGGCTCGCGAATCCGGTCGGCACGTTCTGGTCGGTCGTGATGCTGCTCGAACATCTCGGCGAGACGGAAGCGGCCGCGCGCGTGATGCATGCGATCGAGGCGGTGACGGCCGACCCGTCGCTGCATACGCGCGACCTCGGCGGCAGCGCGACGACCGCGCAGGTGACGGCGGCCGTCTGCGAGCGCGTCGCGAACGCGGCGATCGCGGCCTGACGGCGGCGCGGGGCGGGCGGCCGCGCGCGTGCGCAGCCACCCGGGCGCCGACCGTTCGTTTCACTCACGCATTTTTTCTGCCCGCGACTCGCGCATCCGACGCGAGCCGGGCGCCGGCCGGCGCTCGCGGTCCACCGACCGACGGCGTACGGCCTGACCTCGAAGGAGGAGACACATGCAAGCGGATCTGGAAACCCGCGTCGCGCGGAAACTGATGTGGCGCATCATTCCGTTCGTGATGCTGCTTTACTTCGTCAGCTTTCTCGATCGCGTGAACGTCGGCTTCGCGGCGATGACGATGAACAACGCGATCGGCCTGTCGCCGACCGCATTCGGGTTCGGCGGCGGCCTGTTCTTCATCGGCTATTTTCTGTTCGAAGTACCGAGCAATCTGATTCTCCATCGTGTCGGCGCGCGCATCTGGATCGCACGCGTGATGATCACGTGGGGCATCGTGTCGGCCGTGTCCGCGTTCGCGGCCGGGCCGACCAGCTTCTACGTGCTGCGTTTCCTGCTCGGCGTGGCGGAAGCCGGCTTCTTCCCCGGCATCATCCTGTACCTGAGTCTGTGGTTTCCCGCGAAGCAGCGCGCGGTGGCCGCCGCGTGGTTCATGGCGGCCGCGCCGATCTCGACCGCGATCGGTTCGCCGCTGTCGGGCGCGATCATGCAGATGCCGCCGATGTTCGGGCTCGCCGACTGGCAGATGCTGTACATCGTCGAAGCGCTGCCGGCGGTCGTGCTCGGCTTCGTCGTGCTGAAGCGCCTGACCGATGCGCCGTCGCAGGCCGCGTGGCTGCGCGCGGACGAGCGCGACTGGCTGATCGCGAAGCTGAAAGCGGAAGCGGACGCGCGCCACACGCACGCCGGGCACACGGCTGGTGCGTGGCAGGCGCTGCGCGACCCGCGTGTGCTGGCGCTCGCGCTGATCTACTTCGGCACGTCGGCGGGGCTGTATACGCTCGGGCTGTGGGCGCCGCTGATGGTCAAGCAGTTCGGCTTCAGCGCGTTGCAGACGGGCCTGCTGACCGGTATTCCGAGCATCGCCGCCGTGGTCGCGATGATCGGGTGGGCGCGGCATTCGGATCGCACCGGCGAGCGCACGTGGCACGTCGTGATTCCGTGCGTGCTGGCGTGCATCGGCTTCGTGTTCGCGGGGCAGGCGAGCACGGCGCTGCTGACCGTGCTCGCGCTGGTCGTCGTCAACATCGGGATCAGTGCGGCGAAGGCGCCGCTGTGGGCGATGCCGAGTGCGTTCCTGTCGGGGGCCGGCGCGGCGGCGGGGATCGCGATGATCAATTCGATCGGCAATCTCGGCGGGTTCGTCGGGCCGTTCGCGATCGGTTGGCTCAAGCACGCGACGGGCGGGTATGCGGCGGGGCTGTACGTGGTGGCCGGCACGCTCGCGGTGTCGGCGGTCGTCACGCTGATGCTGAGCCGCAAGGGGGTGCGGGAAGCGGCCGTGCCGGGCGTGCGGCATCACTCGTAAGCGCGGCAATGTGCGGTGCGGGGCGGCCGGACGGGCGCGTGGCGTACCCGTCCGGCTTCATGCGTGGCGGCGCGCGATCAGCGGTGCGTGGCGTCAGTCCATGTTCGCGCGCGGGAGCCGCTACGAGGCCGTCGCCGCGACCTGCTGCGCGATGCGTGCCGCACACGCATCGGGTGTCGCATCGGACGTATCCAGCACCATCTCGCTGAACGCCCGCGCCGCATACCCTTCCCGATACATCTCGGCGATCCGGTTGCGCTCCCAGTCCGTCAACGCACGCGAGCCGCGATTCGACGCCGCGACCGCTTCGGGCGGCGCGAGCGTGACGACGAACAAGCGCGCGTCACGCGCGTCGCAGGCCGCGCGCAGCCGTTCGAATTCCGCTTCGCCGATCGGGTAGGCGATGACCAGATGGCGTTCGCGTGCGGTTGTGACCTGCGTAACGAGGCGTTCGAGCGCGATCGCCCATTGCACGTCGAACGGCGCGTCTTCGGGCGCATCGTGATCGTCGCCGTCGATGAAGCGCGCATCGGGCAGCACGCGTGCGAGCGCGCGGCCGATCGTCGTCTTGCCGCTGTTGATCGGCCCGTTCAGGTGAATGACGGTCAGGATGGTCATGAGTCGACGCAGGAATCGGACGATTCGCAGCTTGCCATGACTGGCGCGGCGGTGCAGTGCCGTTGAGGCGTCACGCGGCGGGATGCGAATACGGCGGGAAAGCGGACAGGCGGGGAGAGGGGAAGCGGCAGGCTGCGTGCGTAACGATGCGCCACACGGGCAGCCTGCCCGACCGTGCCGCATACGACGATGCGGCACGGCGTCGAACGACGCGACTTACTTGTCGCCGTCGCCCTTGATCTGCGGCAGCGCCGACGTTTCGCCCGGCGTCAGCAGCCCGACTTGCGAATACACGCGCAGCTTGTCGCGCGTATCGGTGATGTCGAGATTGCGCATCGTCAGCTGGCCGATCCGGTCGCGCGGCGAGAACGTCGATGCCACCTTCTCCATCGACAGGCGTTCCGGCTGATACGTGAGGTTCGGCGACTTCGTGCTCAGGATCGAGTAGTCGTTGCCGCGGCGCAGTTCGATCTTCACTTCGCCGGTGATCGCGCGTGCGACCCAGCGTTGCGCGGTTTCGCGCAGCATGATCGCCTGCGGGTCGAACCAGCGGCCCTGGTACAGCAGGCGGCCGAGGCGGCGGCCGTTCTCGCGGTACTGCTCGATCGTGTCTTCGTTGTGGATGCCGGTGACGAGACGCTCGTACGCGATGTACAGCAGCGCGAGGCCCGGGGCTTCGTAGATGCCGCGGCTCTTCGCCTCGATGATCCGGTTCTCGATCTGGTCGCTCATGCCGAGGCCGTGGCGGCCGCCGATGCGGTTCGCTTCCAGCAGCAGCTCGACCTGATCCTTGAACTCGACGCCGTTCAGCGCGACCGGCTGGCCGGCTTCGAAGCGCACCGTCACTTCCTCGGCGGCGATCTTCACGTCGTCGCGCCAGAACGCGACGCCCATGATCGGGTTCACGATCTTGATGCCGCTTTCGAGGCTTTCCAGATCCTTCGCCTCGTGCGTCGCGCCGAGCAGGTTCGAGTCGGTCGAATACGCCTTCTCGGCCGACATCTTGTATGCGAAGCCGGCCTGGTTCATGAATTCGGACATTTCGGCACGGCCGCCGAGCTCATCGATGAACGTCTGGTCGAGCCACGGCTTGTAGATCTTCAGATCCGGGTTCACGAGCAGGCCGTAGCGGTAGAAGCGCTCGATGTCGTTGCCCTTGTACGTGCTGCCGTCGCCCCAGATGTTGACGCCGTCTTCCTTCATCGCGGCGACGAGCATCGTGCCGGTCACGGCGCGGCCGATCGGCGTCGTGTTGAAGTACGTGACGCCGGCGGTCGTGATGTGGAACGCGCCGCTTTGCAGCGCCGCGATGCCTTCGGCGACGAGCTGCGCGCGGCAGTCGATCAGGCGGGCGCCGGCTGCGCCGTATTCGATCGCGCGTTTCGGGATCGCGTCGTAATCGTCTTCGTCGGGCTGGCCGAGGTTCGCCGTGTATGCGTACGGGACGGCGCCCTTCAGTTTCATCCAGTGCAGCGCGGCGCTGGTGTCCAGGCCGCCGGAGAAGGCGATACCGACCTTCTGGCCGGTCGGGAGGCTTTCGAGAATCGTGCTCATAGGAATTACCGTGGATTGAAGCCGGTGGGATCGTATTTCGCGGAATATGCGAGTATCGGCTGTCCGGGAAGTTGGGGCAAGGGTTGATTTTGGTGCGGAACCGGCGTCGCGCCTGTCGCGGCGGGCCTGACGGGCGGTGAGCCGGCTGGAGAACACCGTGCCGGACGGCGTTGTATCGCCGCCGAAACGCGCGCGGACGAGCCGGCCGCCGGCCGATTTCCGGGGCCGGATCGGCCGTCAACCCAGTTCGCGCTCCTCGGCGCGTCGCTTCATTTCATCGAAAGGCATATGAAAGAATTGCGCGCCCATCCGGCCCCTCAGATATTCCACGACCGAGCGGTATCGAGCAGCCGCTCGCGCAACTGATCGACTTCGCCGGCCAGCTTGGCCGTGATCGACACGTAGCCGGACAACTGCGGCGGCGGCGCGTCGTGCAGCGGGTCGACTGGCCGCCGGCGCGGGGCGAGCCGGCTCGGCGTGCCGAACTTGAGCGCGCGGCTCGCGCCGACCAGCGTGTCGCGGATGCGCCGGTTCAAGGTCTTCATCTCGACGCGCATGTATTCGCGGGCCGCCACGTCGTCGGCGGCCGGCAGCGCGCTCGACAGGATTTCCAGATAACCGATGCACAGGCGCAGGCTGCGCTGGATCGCCTCGAGCTGCGTCATCGACGTCTCGCATTCCTTCGACACCGACGGCATCAGCGAGCGCAACTGCACGAGCAGCGTGCTCAGCGCGGCCATTTCCTTCAGGTGCGCGTCGTCGGTGACCTGACGGTCGCCCGCGAGCCGCGCATGCACGGCCGCGCACGCGCGTAGCGCGTCGGCGAGCTTGTAGCGCCACGAATAGGTCGCGTAGAGCGGCAGCGCGAACGAGAACGCCAGCGCGATCGCGATGCCGGCCAGCACGTTCACCGCGCGCCACAGGCCGTCGACGATCTCGTTGTCGCCGTGCCCCGCGACGATCACCATCGTGATCGCCGACAGCAGCGCGATGTAGCCGGCCTTGCCGATCGCGTGATACGCGCAGACGCCGCACCAGACGGCCATCAGCAGGTAGATCGCGAACGGCGCGTGCAGGAACGAGTAGAGGAGGATCAGCCCGAGCCCCGCCAGCGCGCCGATCGACGTGCCGAGCGCGCGCTCGGCCGCCTTCTTGCGGATGTTGCCGTGATGCTGCAGCCCGCCGACGACGATCAGCACGGTGATCGTCGACCACTCGCCATGCGGCACATTCAGCCCCGTGGACAGCGCGATCGACACGAGCACCGCGAGCGCGACGCGCGCCGCGTGGATCAGCTTCGCGTGCCGGTAGCGGCGGTACGGGTCGAGCAGCGGGCGGAGCGCGTGGCGCACGAGAGGCGGCAGTCGGGTCGGGAGCGGGGCAGTCATGACGAAGCGGAAGTGGCCGGAACGCGCACGGCGGCCCGCGCGGGCCGGCGCCGCGCCGCCTGCGCAGCAGACGTAACGCTAGCCGAACATAGGTGGGCTGTCCACGGCGGGGCCGCCGGGCAGCCGCGTCCGACCACGGGACGGCGCGTCACGCGTCGGCCGCGGTCGACTGCGCGTCCAGCACGCGGTTGCGGCCGCCGGACTTCGCGCGGTACAGCGCTTCGTCGGCGCGCCGCAACAGTGTCGCGGCGTTCATCCGGCCGTCGTCCGCGGTGGCCGTGCCGATGCTGACCGTGACGCGCCCGTACTGGCTCTTCACGTGCTCGATCCCGAGCTCCGCGATCGCGCGCCGGATGCCTTCGGCGACGGTGGCCGCGCCTGGCCCGTCGGTGTCGGGCAGCGTGACGACGAATTCCTCGCCGCCGTAGCGCGCGACGTGATCGCTGTCGCGGCGCAGGCAGCGCGACAGCGATTGCGCGACCTGGCGCAGCACGTCGTCGCCGGCCGGGTGGCCGTAGTAGTCGTTGAACGCCTTGAAGTGATCGACGTCGACGAACAGCACGGACAACGGCCGGCCGCTGCGCGACGCGCGCTGGGTCTCCTTCGCGAGCACCGTGTCGAACGTGCCGCGGTTGTCGAGGCCCGTCAGCGAATCGGTGTGCGCGAGCCGGTACAGCTTCGCTTCGGCCTCCTGCCGGCGTTTCAGCTCGCGCGACAACGCGAGCGAGCCCCACGCGATGAACGCCGTGAACAGGCTCATCAGCACGATGGTCCAGATCGCGCGGTGGTGCCACGACGCGTAGATGTCGATCTCGGCGGGCGCGACGTCGACGATCAGCGGCAGCCCGGCGAGATGCTTGTAAACATAGACCCGCCGCACGCCGTCGATGGCGCCGACCCCGGTCAGCTCGCCGGTGCGGCTGCGTTGCGCGTCGATGAACAGCGGCGAGTCGTGCAGGTCGAGGCCGACCACCCGGGTGTCGTACGGCAGGCGCGATACGAGCGTGCCGTTGTCCTCGACGATCGCCGCGCTGCCGTGCCGGCCGACCGCGAGGCCGTCGAGCAGCGCGCGGAAGTAGTCGATGCTGAGCGTGCCGACGACGATCCCGCCGAAGGTGCCGTCGGGCCGGTTGATCCGGCGGCTCAGCGCGATCGTCAACGCGCCGCCGCGCAGCCGCGACGCATACGGCCGGCTGATGTAGAGGCCGGGGGCGAGCCGGTCGCGATGCACGGTGAAATAGTCGCGGTCGGCGAAATTGCCTTGTCGCGCGGGCGACGCGCTCGAATCGATCGCGATATTGCCGTGCGCATCCATTACGAAAATCGAACCGAGATAGGCGCCGGTCGCCGCGCGATCGAACAGTAGCCGGTGGCGCTGGCGCGGCGGCAATGTCATCAGTTCCGGATCGGCCACGCCATCGACGACGTTTTGCAGCGACAAATCGTAGAGTTCGATATTGCGCGCGATATCGCGTTCGATCAGCAGCATCAGGTTGCGCGCATTTTCGACCGCATGGCCATACGCGTCGCGTCGCGCCTCGATTAATAGCGACGTGGAAAGTCCCCAACTGAACATCAGCAGGACGATGCCCGCCACGAGTACGCCGCGGGGCGACAGAATGCGTGCCACGATCGACGCGGTATGGCGGCGCAGCGTGGCGGGCAGCGGGAATGACTTCATCCTCGGGGGTGGCGGGCGGCGGCTACTCGCGTCACTGGCGGTTCCACGCGCTGATTATTTTGAATTAAGCGTCATTATCCCGCGAATTCCTGAAATTCGCGCGCGCATGCAAAACATGCATGCGGCGACGGCGATTCGAAACGGTTACGCATCATTACCGCAGTGCGCGCGGGCGATTTGATTTGAATCAATCGCCAGTGTCGGCCTTTTCGTCTGATTAATAACGCGCTGATCGGTCGATTTTGCGTATTGAATCCGGTATTTGGCGGATCGAGACAGGATTACGCGCGGCGGGGGAAATGAAAATCGAATGACCCGCCGTCATCGAGGTTTTCACGACGCCGGGCGGCAGTGGCGCGGCCGACACGGCCAACCCGTTGATTCTGCAAAATCCGCGGCGGTGGCGGCGGGCGGGGCGAGCGCAGCTGCCCCCCTATCGAATCAGGTAGAATCCGCGCTTCGCCGCAGGCGCCCGCCGCGCAACGCGTATCGGGGCCGCATCGAATGCATCGCAGGACGCGTCCCGCGCTCCGATACCGCATGCGCCGGCTACGGATGCCGGCCTGCTCAACGTTCGTCTCGTTTATGTCCGCCATTCCGAATTCCGACCCACCCGGTTCGTCCGCGAACCCACCCAAGCTTCATCGCGCGCTGAAGGCGCGCCACCTGACGATGATCGCCATCGGCGGCTCGATCGGCACGGGCCTGTTCGTCGCGTCCGGCGCGTCGATTTCGCAGGCCGGCCCCGGCGGCGCGATGGTCGCGTACATGCTGATCGGCCTGATGGTCTACTTCCTGATGACGAGCCTCGGCGAAATGGCGGCGTTCATGCCGGTGTCGGGCTCGTTCGCGACCTACGGCGCGAAATACGTGGACGAAGGCTTCGGCTTCGCGCTCGGCTGGAACTACTGGTACAACTGGGCGGTGACGATCGCGGTGGAGCTCGTCGCCGCGCAGCTCGTGATGCACTACTGGTTCCCGGACGTGCCGGGCGTGTGGTGGAGCGCGGCGTTCCTCGCCGTGATGTTCCTGCTCAATGCGCTCACCGTGCGCGGTTTCGGTGAAGCCGAATACTGGTTCGCGCTGATCAAGGTCGTCACCGTGGTCGCGTTCATCGGCGTCGGGCTGCTGATGATCTTCGGCATTCTGAAGGGCGCGCCGGCCAACGGCTGGGGCAACCTGACGATCGGCGACGCACCGTTCGCGGGCGGGCTGCCGGCGCTGATGGGCGTCGCGATGATCGCGGGCTTCTCGTTCCAGGGCACCGAGCTGATCGGCGTCGCGGCCGGCGAATCGGAAAACCCGCGCACGACGATTCCGCGCGCGGTGCGCCAGGTGTTCTGGCGCATCCTGCTGTTCTACGTGTTCGCGATCTTCGTGATCGGCGTGCTGATTCCGTATACCGACCCGAACCTGCTGAAGACGGACGTGACCGACATCGGCGTGAGCCCGTTCACGCTGGTGTTCCGCCACGCGGGTCTTGCCTTTGCCGCTGGCGTGATGAACGCGGTGATCCTGACGGCCGTGCTGTCGGCCGGCAACTCGGGCATGTACGCGTCGACGCGGATGCTCTACAACCTCGCGACCGAAGGCCGCGCGCCGAAGGTGTTCGCGAAGCTGTCGCCGGGCGGCGTGCCGCGCAACGCGCTGTATGCGACCACCGCCGTCGGCGCGCTGTGCTTCTTCACGTCGCTGTACGGCGACAAGACCGTCTACCTGTGGCTGCTGAATACATCGGGGATGACGGGCTTCATCGCGTGGCTCGGCATCGCGGTCAGCCATTACCGGTTCCGCAAGGGCTACGTGAAGCAGGGTTACTCGCTCGACCAGTTGCCGTATCAGTCGAAGTGGTTCCCGTTCGGCCCGCTGTTCGCGTTCGTGCTGTGCCTCGTGATCGCGCTTGGCCAGGATTACCAGGCGTTCCTCGCGAACCGGATCGACTGGGCCGGCGTGGCCGCGACCTATGTCGGCATTCCGCTGTTCGTCGTCGTGTGGCTCGGCTTCCGGTTCCTGAAGAAGAGCCGGTTCGTGCGCTACGAGGACATGGAGATCGCGCCGTGGATCGCCGCGAGCCGCGGCGCGCAGCGGCAGCCGGTGACGAACCGCGAAACCACGGGCTGACGCCGGCGCGGCAGGCGGCCGCGCGACGGTCGACGAAACGGGAAGCCGCGCGCTTCCCGTTTTTTTTGCCCGGCTATTGCCTGCACGGGGTCAAAGCCGGTTATATTGCCCGACCCTACCGGGCCACGGCCCGGCCGGCGCGACAGGCGCGGCGCGGATCGGCATCCGGCGCGCGCGACGCGCGGCGGCCGGCGAGATACCCGGCGTTTTCATCGTTCCAGCCGGGTCGACATGGCCCGCGGAGCGCGCAACCCAGAGGAATCCATGAGCGCATCACCCGCCGAGCGGAAGGCCGGACCCGTTTCCATCGTGCGAATCGAAGCCGCGATCAATGCGTGGCGCGAAGTGTACCCGCCGGCGCCGGACGGCGAGGACGGCTACGCACTCGACGCCGGCAGCAACTGCCTGGCCGAGCTGTACGGCACGATGATCTGCTATCAGTTGCCGGACGTGCCGCTCGACTCGCTGAGCCACGAGCAGCGCGACGCGTTGTACGCGACCGAGGTGTGATGCGGTCGGCACGATGCCGCGGCGCGGCGTCGGTGAACGAACGGGAAGCCACGCGGCTTCCCGTTTTGCTTTGCGCGGCCTCGGGCGTCGCCAAGAGCACCACGCGGCTCGAGCCGGTTTCGGCGCCGGCTGAGGTATCGTGACGGGATCGGGAAGCAGGCGATCGAGGAGGCCGGTACGAAGCCGGCGAGGGTGACCGGTGCGGACGCTGTCCGCGCGGCGCCGGATGAGCGTCCGTTGCCTGTCCCGGGAGGATTCGAACATGGAGTTGAGACATCTCCGCTACTTCGTCGCGGTAGCCGAAGAGCGGAATTTCACGCGGGCGGCGGAACGGCTGCATATCGCGCAGCCGCCGCTGAGCCGGCAGATCCAGCAGCTCGAGGAAGCGCTCGGCGTGCCGCTGTTCGAGCGCACCGCGCGGCCGCTGAAGCTGACCGATGCCGGGCGCTTCTTCTATTCGCACGCGGTGCAACTGCTCGCGCAGACCACCGAGCTCGAATCGATGACGAAGCGGGTCGGCAAGATCGAGCGCAGCATGTCGGTCGGTTTCGTCGGCTCGACGCTGTACGGGATGCTGCCGAAGATCATCCGGCGCTTTCGCAGCGAATATCCGGCCGTCGAGCTGAGCCTGCACGAGATGTCGACGATGGACCAGATCAAGGCGCTGAAGGAAGGGCGCATCGACGTCGGGTTCGGCCGCATCCGCCACGAGGACCCGAGCGTGCGGCGCGTCGTGCTGCGCGAGGAGCGGATGATCGTCGCGCTGCCGGTCGGCCACGTGCTCGACAGCGCGAAGCCCGTGCTGTCGCTGCACGATCTCGTCAACGACACGCTGATCATCTTTCCGAAGGCGCCGCGCCCGAGCTATGCGGACCAGGTACTCGCGGCCTTCCACGACCGCGCGTTGCAGCCGCGCAGGATCTACGAGACGCGCGAGTTGCAGATCGCGCTCGGCCTCGTCGCGATGGGCGAGGGCGTGTCGGTCGTGCCGCAGAGCGTGTACGGGCTCAAGCGCGACGACATCAGCTACAAGCCGCTCGACGATCCGAACCTCGTGTCGCCGATCATCATGAGCATGCGCATGCTCGACGAATCGGAGGACATCCGCGCGATGCAGGCGCTGATCTACCGGCTGTACGACGAAGCGCAGATGGAGTATCTGCCGCCGCAGCCCGAATGAACGCACGGGCGGCAGGGGCTTTTCTTGACGCTGCGCGCGCCGGCAGGCCACCATGCCCGAATTCGATGCGGCTGCCGACGGGCGGCCGCTTTCATGCAGACGACCGACACATGACCGATATCGTGACCGAGGAGACGACCATCGAGACGCCGCAAGGGCGGCTCTTTGCGAAACGCTGGCATGCGGGGCCGGCACGGCACGCGGCCGCGCCCATCGTGCTGCTGCACGATTCGCTCGGCTGCGTCGACCTGTGGCGCGACTTTCCCGCGCAGCTCGCCCGTGTGACGCAACGCGACGTGATCGCGTACGACCGTCTCGGTTTCGGTCGCTCCGATCGGCATCCGGGCACGCTCGGCACGACGTTCGTGCGCGACGAAGCCGATCATGCATTCGCTGCGGTACTGGAACAGCTCGGCGTCGATGCGTTCGTCGCATTCGGGCACAGCGTCGGCGGCGGGATGGCAGTCGGTTGTGCGGCCGCGCATCCAGCGCGTTGCCGCAGCCTCGTGACGGTCGCCGCGCAGGCGTTCGTCGAGGATCGCACGCTGGCCGGCATTCGTGACGCGGGGCGGCAGTTCGACGAACCGGGGCAACTCGACCGGCTCGCGCGCTATCACGGCGACAAGGCCGAATGGGTGCTGCGCGCGTGGGTCGATACGTGGCTGTCGCCGGCATTCCGCGACTGGAGCCTCGACGACGACTTGCCGCGCGTGCAGTGCGCGACGCTCGCGATTCACGGCGAAGACGACGAATACGGGTCCGACGTGCATCCGAAGCGGATTGCCGCGCGCGTCGCGGGGGCGTCGTCGTTCCTGTTGCTCGCGCGCTGCGGGCACATGCCGCACCGCGAGCGGACGGACGACGTGCTGGCCGCTGTCGCGACGCTGCTGCGCGACGCGGGCGCCTGAGCGTTCGTCATCGCCAGCGGGCGGATGCCCGCCGGCCGTCAGAACGAAAGCTGGATCGCGAGATCGATCGCCAGCAGTACGATCGATAGACCGATGCCGAGAATCACGTTCGGCAAGCGGTGCTCGAAATCGCGATGATCCTTGCGCATCGCCGCGCCGAGCAGAAAGATCGCCTCGACGACGATCTGCAGTCCGACGAACAGCAGCATCAGCAGATACTCGTAACCCATCTGCTTGAACGCGACGAATTGCATCCCGTGATCGCGAATCCACTGGCCGACGCGCAGCAGCTCGTAGACGAACAGCAACGCGGGGAACAGGTAACTGATGAAGTAGGTCGGCGCGGTGGCGTGCCGTAGTTCGGGGTGGAAGTGCTGATGCGTGGTAGCCATCACAACCCTCCTTGCAACGCGTGATTGCGGTCGCGACGGCGGCGCGTGTCGCGTGCGAACGACGGGATTACCCGATGCACAGTGCGCAGCCGTACGACATGAGCATACTGCTGCGCGGGAAATTTGGCATGCGAAGTGTGGGTTCGTTGTAACAAAATGTGTGCGCCACGCGACGCGTCGGCTGCGTCACCGCTTCGCTTCCGCGCCTTCGATGAACAGCTTCGCGACCGATTGAAACTCCCGTTTCAGCGACAGCCCCGGCACGGTCAGCCAGCGCAGCATCGCCGCGAGATACAGGTGATGGAACCACGTCGCGAGCTGATCGGCCCGCAGCGCCGCATTCAGTTCGCCGGATTGCTGACCGGCGGCGATCAGTTGCTGCCACACCAGTGCGATGTCGCTGCCATTCTCTCCCGCACGCTCCGGTTCGGCTGCGCCGATGCTCAGGAAACGGTGCCGCAGGTACGCGAGCAGGTACACCGGATGTTGTTCGCACCACGCTGCCGACGCGTCGAGCACGCAACCCATGCGCGATGCAAAGGTCTTGCGCCGCGCGACGTCGCGCTGCAGATACGCGAGATCGCGCGCGAGTTCGCCTTCGAGCCAGTGCGCGAGCACGGCTTCCTTCGTCGGAAAGTGGTTGTACAGCGTCCGTTTCGCGACATCGGCCTCGGCGGCGATCTGCTCCATCGTGACGGCCTCGTAGCCGTGCGCATCGAACAGGCGTGCGCCGGTCCCGGCGAGATGCGCGAGCATCTGGATGCGTTTGCGCGCGCGGCGGCCCGGATCGTCGGTCGGAATCGTCATGGCAGGGCGGTTGACTGAAAGTGTACGAATTGCATTAGTATACGACGTGCACTTTTACGAAACCATTCTTTTCCGTCGTGCACGAGGAGCTCCGCATGAAACTCGTCATCGCCACCTACGGCACCGAAGGCGACACGCGTCCGCTCGCGGCGCTCGGCCGCGCGCTGATGGATGCCGGGCACGAGGTCCGGCTGCTGGCCGATGCGGCGACGCTCGGGTCGGCCGCCGCACTTGGCGTGCCGTCGGCGCCGCTGTCCGGCGATATCCGTCACGCGATTGCGCCGGAGGGCGCGTTGGCCGATGCGGTGCGCGGGCGCGGCGGTTTCAACGACACCTCCAAGGCGCTCGCGGCGATCGCGAATGCGAACACGGCCGCATGGATGCGCGAAGTGGTGGACGCTTCGGCCGGCTGTGACGCGCTGCTCGTGTCGGGGCTCGTGTCGTTCGTCGGCTTGTCGGTCGCAGAATATCGCAGCATCCCGGCAATCGGCACGGGCATGATCCCGATCACGCCGACCGCCGAATTCGCGTCGCCGTTCCTGCCGCCGGGGAAGGTGCCGCGCTGGCTGAATCGCGCGAGCCACCGGCTAGTGAATGCGCTGCTGTGGCAGGCGTTCAGGAAGTCGACGAATGCCGCGCGCGCCGGCGTATGCGGATTGCCGCCGCGCCAGCACGTGTGGACCGATCATCCGATGCTGTATGGCGTGTCGCCGGCGCTGCTGTCCGGCCCGGCCGACTGGCCGTCGAACGTGCAGGCCTGCGGCCAGTGGCGGATCGATGCGCGTGCGTGGGCGCCGTCGCCCGAACTCGCGGCGTTTCTCGACGCGGGCGAGCCGCCCGTGTACATCGGTTTCGGCAGCATGGCCGGCTTCGATCGCGCGGCGATGGCCGCGGCGTTGACGCAGGCGCTGGCCGGCCGGCGCGCGCTATTCTATCCGGGCTGGAGCGGCATCGATGCGTCGCTGCTGCCCGCGCACGTTCGCGTGATCGGCGACACGCCGCACGACTGGCTGTTCCCGCGCGTCGCGATGGCGGTGCATCACGGCGGCTCGGGCACCACGCATTCGGCCGCGCGGGCCGGTATTGCGTCGGTGGTCGTGCCGTTCGCGGGCGATCAGTTCTTCTGGGGGAACCGGCTGCAACGGCTCGGTGTCGCGGCTGCGCCGGTCGCGGGGCGGCGTATGGACGCCGTCGCGCTGGCGCGGGCCATCGCGTTTGCCGAACAGGGCGAGACGAAGGCGCGTGCGACAGAACTCGGTGCGCGCGTCGCGCAGGAGGATGGCTTGAAGCGGGCCGTCAGTGCGATCGAACGATGGGTACGACCGCGCGCGAGGTGAGCCCGCGCATCGTCATCGGATCAGAAGTGCCCGGTGAACCGGTAGCGGCTGCCCGGGTGCCACAGATTGGCGACCGATGCGACCAGCCCCTGCGACCACGTGCGCCGATGCAGCAGCAGGCACGGTTCGCGATCGTCCATCGTCAGGTGACGGCGCGTTTCGGCGTCGGGCATCGCGGCTTCGATCCGGTATTCGACGCGCTGCAGCGGCGCGACGCGCGTCAGATACTGGTTCGGCGTCGTCGTCGTGAAGTCCTGCAATGCATATTCGGGCGCGCAGGCCGGGTTGACCCAGCGTTCTTCCAGTTGCACCGGCGTGTCGTTCTCGAAATGCAGCACGCGCGAATGGAAGATCGGGCTGCCGGTGTCGAGCTGCAGTTCGTCGGCGAGCTTCGCATCGGCGACGGCCGCGCCGACCTGCAGCACCTGCGCGCGATAGCCGTGGCCGCGCGCGGCGACTTCGTCGGAGATGCTGCGGATCGCGACGAGCGTCGATTCGTATTTCGGCGACGCGACATACGTGCCGGAGCCGCGCGTGCGCGTGAGCACCTGTTCGGCCGTCAGTTCGCGCAGCGCGCGGTTGACGGTCATCCGCGCGACGTTGAATTCGCGCGCGAGCTCGTTCTCCGACGGCACCTGGTCGCCTTCCGCCCACTCGCCGGCATGAATGCGCGCGAGGATGAAGTCCTTGATTTCCTGATAGATCGGTGTGGTCATGGGATCACGATTCAGAGTCGGCAGCGGGCCGCCGCCGAATGCCGATCCGGCGCGCGCCCGGCGCCGAGTGTACCGGTTTCGCGGGCGCGCCGGCCCGGATTCCCTGAATGATCCCCGTTCGGCCGGTGCGCGTCCATGCGGGATTGCACAGAGCGGCCGGCCTTCCGCGGCCCGCTTGCGCTCAGAACCGATGCCGGATGCCGACCGTTGCGACCACCTGCGTACGCGTCGACGAAGCCGCGAGCCCCGTGACGTTCGCGAACCCGAGCGTCGCGCCCGACGGCACGCCGAACGCGTGCTGGTACACGGTTTCCGCATACGCGTCGGTGCGCTTGCTCAGCGCGTAGTCGGCCATCAGCGTCGCCTGGTGCCACTTCGGCCGGTGGCTGTCGGTTGCGTCGTCGTAGCGGCCGTCGGTGAACGTATAGGCGCCCGTGAACGAAACCGCCGGCGTCAGCGCATAGCGCGCGTTGACTTCGTAGTTGTCGAAGCGCAGCGCATTCAGCGCGCCGGGCAGCGACGACGCGGCCGTCTCGTCGAACATCGTGTGCGTCCACAACGCGCCGATCGTCAGCCGGTCGAACGCATAGCTGCCGCCGGCGCCCATCACGCGCTGCCTCACGGCCGGGAAGTTCGGCGCGTCGTTCGCCGACAGTGCGCCGCCCGTCGTCAAGCCGCCGCGATTGAGTTGCAGGTACGCGGCGCCGAGGCTGACCGGCCCGTTCGCATACGACACGCCCGCACTGTATGCGCGGTTGTTCGCGAAGCCACCGGCCGCGTTGCCGAACCCGTACAGGCCGCCGAACTGCCAGCCGGCGAGCGTCGGGCTCGCGTATTTCACCGCGTTGTCGATGTAGAACGAATCGTCGAGGTTGTCGTTGTCGAACGGATGCGACGCGAGGTTGTTGCCGTCGCCGTTGTTCGCCATCGCGAGCGGGCCGAGATAGTCGACCACGGCGTCGTACTGGCGGCCGAGCGTCAGCGTGCCGTATTGGTCGCTCTGCAGGCCGACGTACGCACGGCGGCCGAACAGCGTGTTTCGATAGGACTGCATGCCGTTGTTCAGGTTGAAACCGCTTTCGAGGCGGAACAGCGCATGCAGGCCGCCGCCGAGATCCTCGTTGCCGCTCAGCCCGAAGACCGTATTCGACAGCAGGCCGCTGCCTTGCTGCCACGCGTGCTTGCCCGACTGGTTGTTCGTATAGGCGATACCGGCATCCAGCATCCCGTAGAGCGTGACGCTGCTTTGCGCATGCGCGACGGCGCTGACGAAGGCGAGCGAGAGGGTACCGACGACTGCTTTTTTCATTACGTGTGTTTCCTGGAAAGGCCCGTTGCGACGGGAACGGCGATTCGCCGCGCGTGGCCGTGCGGACATGCGCGTTCGAATCGATGAAAAGGGGAAGCGCGTGATGTGTGTCACGCGCGGCGGCGGCGAACGCCGGCTAGTGCTGCAACAGGCGGATCGTGCCGAACTCGGCGGCCGGCAGCACGCGCAGGATCGACAGGATCGCGGGCGATGCCTGCGAACGCGGGACTTCGAGCTCGATGCACGCGCACCCGGTGCGGTGGTCGAGCGCGGCCGTATAGAAGTTGAGCGCCGCGCCGACCGCCTGATGCAACCGGCGTCGCACGAGCGCGAGGTCGTCCGCTTCGATGCGGATCGACAGCAGCACGCGTGCGTCCGCGAAGGAACGGCGCCGCGAGCGATGGGCAGCAGATCGCATGAAGCGGCAAGTTCCGTTCTGGTCGGTGTCATGTGCTCATCCCCGTCACGTCGTGCTCCGCACTGCGGAGGCCTCGTCTTGGACATGAAGCCCATTCTAGGAATCGCCGCGGCGAAACGGTGTATAGACTCGCCGCGCGTCTGCAAAGGGGGCGTAAACGTGCCGTGCGGTGCTGGCGCTCGAGGGCGAAGGGCATGACGAGCACGCGACGGCCACGCTGTCGTGGGATGACGGGCTGGCCCGCGTGGAAAACCGTCTCAGCCGGGGAAGTCTAGACAGCCGCCGCGCGCCGTTCGGCGGCTTCCGTACACCGCAAGAAAGCTGTCATTCAGCTTCGCGTAACCAATAATTAATTGAAAATTAAGGAAAATCCTGCGCGCGGCCCTAATCTGCCGACAATTAGAGATAAACACGGATTGCTGACCCCATCCCGGAAAAGGCAAAGTTGTATGTACAACTTGGGCGTCGCCGAAGGAGGCGATTCCCTGGTTGGAAGGGCGGGCAGCACGCCCGGAACCCGCCCGGTTTGCCTCCGACAGGAACGCCATGAAGAAACTCGCGCTCAGTATTGCCCTCGCCGCGCCGTTCGCGTGATACGTCCGGCTTGATGAGCCGGCAGCATCACGTCGTGCGTAGAACTCGTTTGATGTGCCGTTAATGGCTATCGACAATCCCGCCACCTCGTTCTGGGTCCCTCATATGATCTTCCAAGGATTTGGCCCGCTGCTGTGGGCCGGCACGGTCGAGACCGTGAAGCTCGCGGTGCTGTCGCTCGCCGCGTCGCTGATACTGGGCCTTGCAGGCGCGGCCGCGAAACTGTCGGCCAACCGCGTGCTCAAGTCGGTCGGCACGTTCTACACGACGCTGATCCGCGCGGTGCCAGACCTCGTGCTGATGCTGCTGCTGTTCTACGGGATCCAGATCCTGCTGAATAACGTGACGGACCTGCTCGGCTGGGACCAGATCGACATCGACCCCTTCGCGGCCGGCGTCGTCACACTGGGCTTCATCTACGGCGCGTACTTCACCGAGACGTTCCGCGGCGCGTTCCTCGCGGTGCCGCGCGGCCAGCTCGAAGCCGGCTTCGCGTACGGGATGAGCGGCTGGCGCGTATTTCACCGCATCCTGTTCCCGCAGATGATGCGCTTCGCGCTGCCAGGCATCGGCAACAACTGGCAGGTGCTCGTGAAAGCCACCGCGCTCGTGTCGATCATCGGCCTCGCCGACGTCGTGAAGGCGTCGCAGGACGCGGGCAAGAGCACGCTCGATTTCTTCTTCTTCACGCTGGCGGCAGGCGCGATCTACCTCGCGATCACGACGGTGTCCAACGTCGTGCTGCATCACCTCGAGAAGCGTTATTCCGTCGGCGTCCGGAGGCTCGCACTGTGATCGAACTCGTCGGCCAGTACTGGCAAAGCTATCTCTATTCCGACGGCTACCGCTTCAGCGGCCTCGCGATCACGCTGTGGCTGCTGGTCGTGTCGATCGCGCTCGGTTTCGCGCTTGCGGTGCCGCTCGCGATCGCGCGGGCATCGTCGAACCGCTGGATCTCCGGCCCCGTGTGGCTCTATACGTACGTGTTCCGCGGCACGCCGCTCTATGTGCAACTGCTGATGTGCTACACGGGTATCTACAGCCTGCAGGTCGTGCACGACCACGTGCTGCTCGACACGTTCTTCCGCAATGCGATGAACTGCACGCTGCTCGCGTTCGTGCTGAACGAATGCGCGTATGCGACGGAGATCTTCGCAGGCGCGATCAAGGCGACGTCGGCCGGCGAGATCGAGGCCGGGATGGCCTACGGGATGTCGCGCTTCAAGCTCTATACGCGCATCGTCCTGCCGTCCGCGCTGCGTCGCTCGCTGCCGAGCTACAGCAACGAAGTGATCCTGATGCTGCACGCGACGACGCTCGCGTTCACCGCGACGGTGCCAGACATCCTGAAGGTCACGCGCGACGTCAATTCGGCGACGTACATGTCGTTCCAGGCCTACGGCATCGCGGCCGTGCTGTACGCCGTCGTCGTGTTCGCGCTCATCTGGGCGTTCCGCAAGCTGGAGACGCGCTGGCTCGCGTATCTCTCGCCGCGCGGCCACTAACGCATTCGCACGATCCGCAACGAAGGACCCCGCATGTACAAGCTTACCGTTGACAACCTGCACAAGAAATTCGGCGACAACGAGGTGTTGAAGGGCGTGTCGATGAGGGCGAAGGCCGGCGACGTGATCAGCATCATCGGCTCGAGCGGCTCAGGCAAGAGCACGTTCCTGCGCTGTATCAACTTCCTCGAGCAGCCGTGTTCGGGGCAGATCACGATCGGCAGCGAGCCGATCCAGACCACGCGCGACCGCAACGGCTCGCTGCGCGTGGCCGACCAGAAGCAGCTGCAGCGGATGCGCACGAAGCTGTCGATGGTGTTCCAGCACTTCAACTTGTGGGCGCACATGACGGTGCTGGAGAACGTGATCGAGGCGCCGATGGCCGTGCTCGGCGTCGGCAAGGACGAGGCGATCGACCGGGCGCGCAAGTATCTGGAGAAGGTCGGCCTCGCGCCGCGCGTCGAGGGCATGTATCCGTCGCACCTGTCGGGCGGCCAGCAGCAGCGCGTGGCGATCGCGCGTGCGCTCGCGATGGAGCCGGAAGTGATGCTGTTCGACGAACCGACGTCGGCGCTCGACCCGGAACTGGTGGGCGAAGTGCTGAAGGTGATGCAGAAGCTCGCCGAGGAAGGCCGCACGATGGTCGTCGTCACGCACGAGATGGGCTTCGCGCGCAACGTGTCGAACCACGTGATCTTCCTGCATCAGGGGAAGATCGAGGAAGAGGGCGATCCGCAGCAGATTCTCGTGAATCCGAAGAGCGAGCGGCTCGGGCAGTTTCTGTCGGGGCGGTTGAAGTAAGTACGCGCACGGATTCGACCCGCCGCAAAACTGGAACGCTTAATGCTTGTCTCGCGTGATCCTTTCGATGAAGGAGCAACGCGATGAGCACGCCGACCACCACCGCTTTTTCCCATGTGAAGCCACAGGACACCGTCTTTCAAGGCGAGGGCCTGCGCGACTTCTTCCTGTACCGAGATCTCGGCATCGCCGCCGCGACGAACGGCAAGGTCGTCGCGCAACTCGTCAGGGCCAATCATGCACCGGAGGCGGGCACCGGCTGGCACCGTCACGAGGCCGAGTTCCATATCGTGATCATGCTGAAAGGCTGGGCGCGCTTCATGTACGGCGAACAGGAAACGCTGGTGGCGGCCGGCGACTGCGTGCATCAGGCGCCGGGGATCGTCCACTACCTGTTCGACTACTCGCCGGACATGGAGTACCTGGAGATCGTCGGGCCTGCCGACTTCAAATCGATCGACGTCGACGGCCCGTGCGCGGTGCCGGAGCCGACGCCGTGGGGCGAGGCCGGTGCGTAGCGTGCCGGTTGGGTGTGCGTTTTCGACGAACCGCCTGCACTCAGGCGGTTTTTTCTTGCTCCGCTGACTTTCGCGAACGGATTTTCGCTTAGACACATTCCTTCGAATTCCAAACGATCGCGAAGCTGAAGAACCAGAAAGAAAAGAAAGACATTCGTCAGCTGCGAGCATCGATTGGCGAGGCGATGTCAAAGATCGTCAATTGCACACGGGTGCGGTGCACGGCCCGTCGACGACCGGCGTTAAGGAGGTACCAGCCGGATCGCCGGCTGACCTGTCCGGGAGAGTTTCACCATGAACCGCATCGCGAAGATCCTGACGGCCACCGCACTGGCTTGCGCCGTGCTCGTGCCGGCACTGGCCGAAGCGCATTCGCACCGCGTGTGCCACTTCGATCATCACCATCACCGCGTGTGCCGCTGGGTGCGGTAACCGTCGCTGTTGCCGGGAAGGCCCCGGAAGTTTTCATCATTCAGGCAAATCAGGAGAGGACCATGAAAAAAACGATGTTGATCGCCGCGCTGGTCGCCGGCATGGGTGTGTCGATCGGTGCGTTCGCGCAGGTTCCGGCCAGCGCGCCGGCCGGCACGACCGGGCTGTGCAAGGACGGTTCGTTCTACTCGGGCGCATCGAAGAAGGGCGCGTGTGCGGGCCACAAGGGCGTGAAGACGTGGTACGGCGCATCGGCCGCCGCCGCGGCGAGCGCACCGGCCGCGGCGCCCGCAACGGCGGCTTCGGCTGCGCCGGCATCGGGCACCGCACCCGCGAAGAGTGCGGCCGCGACGACCGCCGCAGCGCCGGGCGGCGGCGCGGGCAAGGTGTGGGCGAACGACGCCTCGAAGGTCTACCACTGCTCGACCGACAAGTACTACGGCAAGACGAAGCACGGCAGCTACATGTCGGAAGCCGACGCGAAGGCGAAGGGCTACCACGCGTCGCACGGCAAGGCCTGCTCGTAACGAGCCGGCCCGGCGCGCGAGTCGTTTCGCTCGCGCGCCGTCCTGATGCCGCAGCAAACATCGCCCCGCCTCTCCGGCGGGGCGATTCACTGTGTCGCTAACCGCGTTCAGTGCGCGTGATCCGATTGCGCTTCGGTCGCCGTATCGATCGCGGCTGCGCGCGCATCGAGCAGCGCACGCAGCGTGACGTAGTGAGTGCCGCTGGTGTCGCCTTGCGCGTCCGCGGTGCGATCGTACGGCTCGTTGTCGTGGATCGTCGCGCGCACGATCGGATAGATCTGTGATTCCCATCGGCTGCCGTTGAACACGCCGTAGTGCCCCACGCCCGTCTGTACATGGTGCGTCTTCAGGTACGACGGCAACCCCGAACACAGTTCCTGCGCGGCCACCGTCTGGCCCACCGCGCAGATGTCGTCCTTCTCGCCTTCGATCGTCAACAGTGCGGTGCGATGAATCGCCGCCGGTTCGACGAGCGTGTCGCTCACCGCCAGCTCGCCGCGCGCGAGCGCGTACTGCTGGAACACCTTCTCGACCGTTTCCAGATAGAACTCCGCGGTGAGGTCGGCCGTCGCGAAATATTCGTCGTAGAAGTGCCGCAACGTATCGGCTTTCGCGGGGTCGCCTTTCGCGCGTTCGTAGTACAGATCCGCGAACGACGCCGCATGCCGGTCCGGGTTCATCGACATGAACGCGCCGACCTGCACGAAACCCGGATACACGCACCGCTGCGCGCCGACGAAACCCGTCGGCACCACGCTGATCAGGTTGCGCGCGAACCATTCGATCGGCTGGCTCGTCGCGAGTTCGTTGACCTTCGTCGGATTCACGCGGCAGTCGATCGGGCCGGCCATCAGCGTGAGGCTCGCGGGCTGCGCCGGATCGCCGCCGGCCGCCATCAGCGACACTGCCGCGAGCGACGCGACGGTCGGCTGGCAGATCGCCAGCACGTGCGCGTCCGGGCCGATGTGGCGGATGAAGTCGATCACATGCGTGACGTACTCGTCGAAACCGAAACGCCCGGCCGCCAGCGGGATGTCGCGCGGGTTGTGCCAGTCGGTGATGTACACGTCGTGGTCGGCCAGCATCGTGCGTACCGTGCCGCGCAGCAGCGTCGCGAAGTGCCCGGACATCGGCGCGACGATCAGCACGCGCGGCTGGCGCGCGACCGGCCGGGCCTTGCGGAAATGCAGCAGCGTCCCGAACGGCGTGGTCGTCGCGGCTTCCTCGACGATCGGCACCGTTTCGCCGTCGACGACGACCGACGCGATGCCGAACGGCGGCCGCCGATGCGAGAACGCGCAGCATTCGAGCAGTTCGCACAGCGCGTCGACCATGCGGCCCGTCGGCGTCGAAGTCGCCGGCGGCCACAGCGACATCGTCGCGCGCGTCGCGGCCGCCCACGCACGCGCCGGGCGCAGGCATTCCGCAGACCATTGATAAAACGGATAGGCAAGCAGGTTCATGACCGTCGCTCGTGACGCCGCAGTGAAGGGAACGAGGCAAGCCGTATGCCAGCATGCTCGCTGGCACGCGCGTTGCACGTGGTTCCGGAACGCGGCGGCGCGCGGTACGTGATGGCGGCAGGGCAAAGGCCGTGCATAGCCGCGCTGGTCGGCGTGCGACACGTGCCGCGATGCCGTGCCGCGTTGCGCCAGTTCGGCGAACGCGCCGCACAGGCGTGGTGCGGCCGTTCATGCGGCGCGTCCGTTTACGGTGCAGGGGCACGAACGACATTCAGCAGGGGAGCAACATGGAATCCAACGCACGGACGACGCTGACCATCAGCAGCCGCAATTATTCGTCGTGGTCGATGCGCGGCTGGTTGCTCGCGAAGCTGAGCGGGCTCACGTTCGAGACGATCAGCGTGCCGATCGATGCGACGTCGCGCGCGGAGCTGCTGCTGCTGTCGCCGTCGATTCTCGTGCCGTGCCTGACGCACGACGGCAACGCGGTGTGGGACACGCTCGCGATCGCCGAATACCTGAACGAGATCCGCCCGCAGGCGCGGCTGCTGCCCGAAGACCGGCATGCACGCGCGCATTGCCGGTCGATCTGCGGCGAGATGCATTCCGGCTTCAGCGCGTTGCGATCCGCGCTGCCGATGAACCTGCGCGGGCATTTCCCCGGCTTCCGGATCTGGTCGCGCGCGCAGCACGACATCGAGCGGATCGTGACGATCTGGCGCGAGTGCCTGGCCGAGTACGGCGGCCCCTGGCTGTTCGGTGCGGAGATCGGCATCGCCGACGCGATGTATGCGCCGGTCGTCACGCGCTTTCTCACCTACGACGTGAAGCTCGAACCGGACGTTGCCGAGTACTGCATGCGCGTTCTCGCGCATCCGTTCGTCGCCGAGTGGATCGAGGAGGCGAAGGCCGAGCACGAAGACATCGACGAGCTCGACATGGAGTTCTGACCCGACGCGGGCGGTCGCGGCAGGCTTTCAATTTCACTACTGGCGCAAGCGGCGAAACGAACGATCGATGCGCCCGCGCAATCCGCAAACGTTTTACCTTGATTTCGGTTCGAAACGAGTACGAATGCCCTAAAGGATGTTGCGCACGATGACGTAAACGAGTCACGGGGACGACTCGTGATCGCATGCTTCAGACGTGCGACGCGCGGTCCGCAATAACCAGCGCAGCAGGGGAATCGACTTGAATCGTCAGCAATCGTGGACGCGTACCGCGGCGCCCGGAGAAATCATCTATTCGGAGGGCTTCGCGGGCGAGCCCGTCCTCTTCCTCATTACCGACGGCAAGGTCGAGCTGTCCACGCGCTGCGACGACAAGCGCGTGATCGTCGCGACGCTCGGCCGCGGCGAGTTCTTCGGCGAATCGGCGCTGCTCGCCGCCGAACCGCGCGCGCATACCGCGAAGGCGCTGTCGTTCTGCCAGCTCACGGTCGTACCGGCCGGCGTCCTCGATGAAGAAATCGAGCGCGTGTCCGCGCTGCTGCGCCATATCGTGCGAACGATGATCCGCCGCGTGAAGCGCAAGGACGACCAACTGGCGACCTATACGCATGCCGACTTCATGCCGGGCGTGCTGTCGTATGCGCACGTGCTGTCGCTGATGGCCGGCGCCGATGCGCGCGAAGCGGGCGACACGTGGGCGCGCCGGCCGATGCAGGCGCATGCGGCCGAAACCTCGGTGCCGCTTGCCGAAGTGATCCGCAAATGCCGCGCGATTGCCGGCCATTCCCGGCCGCACGTGCTCGCGATGCTGCGACGCATGGAGAAGCTCAACCTCGTCACGATCGAAGCCGCGCAGGCTGATGGCGCCGGCAGCGCAAGCGACTACGCGGCTTCGTCGGATGCGCGCCAGGTCGTCACGTTCGACGCCGCACGCGTGATCGACCGCGCGCAACAGGTGGCCGATCACGATCTCGACCTGTCGATCAACAGCGAACTCGAACTCATCGAACTGGCCGATCTCGAATCGCTGATCGGCGTCGACAAGACGCTGCTGCTCAACAAGTTGTCGAACGGCGAGATCGCGGAAGAAGTGTTCGCGTTCCGCAAATCGAAGGTGCTCAACTACGTCGAACAGAAGGGCGTGGCGTACTTCTCGCGTCGCAACGGGCGCCGCGGCGGCGACGTGCGCGCGCTCGAGGATCTCGTGTGGATCGACCAGCGCACGCTGTTCGACGTGATCAGCGCGTTCGATACCTACGACCTCGCGAAGCTGATCGCGAACCTCGACGATCGCGCGGTGGCCGACAAGCTGTTTTCCGTGATGACCGAGGCGCGGCGCAACGAGGTGTCGTGGGTGATGCGCCGCGAACTCAAGCTCGATCCGGTCGAGATCGAGGACATCGAGCAGCGCGTGCTGGAGGCCGTACGTGCGGCGAAGGCGCCTGCCGCGGGTGCGACGGCCGTCGCGTCGGCTTCAGCGTCGGATGCGTGATACGGAGAACGCATATGGATCTGTTGACCCTGGTCGGTGTGGTGCTGGGCGGCGCGGCGATCGTGTTCGGGTTCGCGCTGGAAGGCGGGCACTTCTCGATGCTGTTCCAGTTCGAGGCGCTCGTGATCGTGCTCGGCGGCACGCTCGGCGCGGTGATGATCCAGAACACGTGGGCGCGCTTCTTCGATGCGGTGAAGCAGTTGCGGCTCGCGTTCGTGCGGGCCCGCGAAGTCGATCGCAAGAACCTGTCCGACCTGCTCGAATGGGGCGACCGCGCGAAGCTCGACGGGCTGCTCGCGTTCGAATCGATGGACGTGAGCGGGATTCATCCGTTCGCGCGGCGCGGGCTCGAACTGCTGGCGAACGGCGTGTCGACCGCTGTGCTCGAAGATGCGTTGCAACGCGAACTCGATGCGTACGAACGCAGCCGCCTCGCGGCCGTGCGCGTGTGGCAGCAGGCGGGCGGCTATGCGCCGACCTTCGGCATTCTCGGCTCGGTGCTCGGGCTCGTGCAGGTGACGAGCCATATTCTGGAGCCGGCGCAACTTGGGCCGGGCATCGCGGTGGCGTTCATCGCGACGCTGTACGGGCTCGCGTTCGCGAACCTCGTGTTCCTGCCGCTGTACGGCAAGCTGCGCGCGCAGATCGACAGCGAGATGCGGTTCCGCAAGCTGTATCTCGATGGCTTGCTCGCGATCTCGCGCAAGGAGTCGCCGCATACGATCGAGACGCGGTTGACCGGCGATGTGCGCGGGCGTGCGGCGGAATCGCTGGCGTGATGTTCGTGCGCTTCGTGCCTGCGCGTATCTGCACCTGTTCCTTACCGTTTGGCGAACCCGGATTCCTGACAGCATGACGGCTCGAACTGACGGCGCATCCGCTGCCGATCGCGACGATGACGAACTCGAAGGCGCGCAGTCCGGACGCTGGCTGATTTCGTACGCGGATCTCATCACGACGCTGATGGTGCTGTTTCTCGCGCTGTATGTGCTTCAGCTCGCGAAATACAACGCGCTCGATGCGCGGTATCAGACGCTTGCGCGGCAGGCTGGGGGTGCTGCGACTGCTTCCGTCGATGCTGCCAAGTCCGACCCTGCGCCGCCGTGGCTCGCGCTGCTCGATTCGTTGAAATCGAATGGACGCATTGCGCTGGTGAAGGCGCCGCATGGCATCGAGATCGGTATCGACGCGAAGATTCTGTTCAATGTCGGCGATGCTCGCTTGCTGCCCCATTCGTCGCCGGTGCTGAACCAGATTGCGCAAGCATTGAGCGAGCATGCAACCGGCGACATCCTCGTCGAAGGCCACACGGACAGCGTGCCGATCGCGAACGCGAAATACGAATCGAACTGGGAGCTTTCGTCGGCGCGGGCGGGGAGTGTGGTGCGCTACTTGACCGAGCGCGGTGTCGCGCCGCATCGGCTGGCGGCGATCGGGCGGGCGGATACGCAGCCGCTTGTCGCGGGGGACGATGCTGGTTCGAGAGCGCGCAACCGGCGTGTCACGATCTTCGTTGCTTACTGATCAGCGCTTTGTATTTGCGTTGTTCGCCGTGCATATAGGCGACCGCATATGCCCACCCATCCACAACATAACGAATCTCGAATGATCGCTATCTGAAATCAGCGATGCGGTTCTGCGCGTGCATGCCGATAACCCAATCTGGCTCAGACCGAGCGGTTATCGAGGGTTCCCCATGCATTTCTGGCGCAAGCTTTCCATTCAGAACAAGCTGATTCTCAGCATGACGAGTTGCCTGCTCGTGTTCGTCGCGATTTCGAGCGGGCTCAGCGTCCGTCTGATCGGCAACGCGGTGCGCGATCGCGTCGTCCGCGAAGAGCTGCCGACCGCCGTCAATGGCATCCGCGCCGACGTGCAGCGCCAGATGGCCGGCCCGATCGCCGCGTCGCGCATTCTGGCGCGCGATGCGTTCCTGCTGCAATGGGAAGCCGACGGCGAACCCGATGCCGGCACGCGCAACTGGATTCAGCTCGCGAAGAACGTGAAGGACGAGCAGAAGGCCGCGTCCGTGCAGTGGGTGTCGGTGAAGAGCGGCAACTACTACAACGAAGCCGGCCTGCAGCGGAAGGTGACCGACAAGGATCAGTGGCTGACCAACTTCCTGTCGTCCGGCAAGGCGTACGACGTGAACATGGATCGCGAGGTGACCGTCGGCGGCTACATGATGTTCATCAACAGCCGCGTGGAACTCGACGGCGTGCCGATCGGCGCGGCGAGCATGAGCCTGTCCGTCGATGCGCTCGCGAAGGGCATCTCGGCTTACCGGATCGGTGAGACCGGGTTTGCGTACCTCGTGCGCCCCGACGGCGCGATCATGATGCATCGCGATACGTCGCTGATCGACGGCAAGCATTTTCTGAAGGATGAGCGGGGACTGCCGGGGGATGCGTCGTCGACGCTGCTTGCGGGCAAGCCGTATGCGTACCTGAGCTATGAGGGTGATGGCGGCGCGCGCTTCATCGCGACGTCGTTCATTCCGGAACTGAATGCGTATGTGGTCGTTCAGGTGCCGCAGGCCGAACTGCTCGGGCCGGTGACGCGTGCGATTCGCAGCGCGGCGCTGGTGGCGGCGGTGGTGGGGCTTGGGGTTGCGTTGCTCGTGATCTGGCTGGTGGGGCGCGCGATTGCCGCGCCGATTCGGCGGGCGGCGACGCTGCTGTCGGAGATCGCCAGCGGTCAGGGCGATTTGACGCGCCGGATGACGGTGGAGAGCGAGGACGAGATCGGGCAGTTGTCGGATGCGTTCAATCGGTTCGTGTCGTCCCTGTCGACGCTCGTTCATCGGATTCGGGCGGCTTCGGCTTCGATTGCGACTGGGTCGGCGCAGATTGCTTCGGGGAATGCGGATCTGAGCGAGCGCACCGAAGGGCAGTCGAGCAACCTGGAGCGGACGGCTTCGTCAATGGAAGAGATCACGGCCGTGGTGCGCAACAACACCGAGACGGCGACTACCGCGGCGAAGATGATCAACGGTGCGGCGGATACGGCGGCGCGGGGTGGGCAGGTGGTGGGCGAGGTCGTGACGACGATGGAGCAGATCAGTGACGCTTCGCAACGGATTTCCGAGATCATCGTGATGATCGACAGTATCTCGTTTCAGACGAATATTCTGGCGCTGAATGCTGCGGTGGAGGCGGCGCGGGCGGGGGAGCAGGGGCGCGGGTTTGCTGTTGTCGCTTCGGAAGTGCGGAATCTGGCGCAGCGCAGTGCGCAGGCGGCGAAGGAGATTAAATCGCTGATCGAGCATAGCGCGGGGACGGTGGGTGCCGGGTCGCGGCTCGTTAGTGAGGCGGGGAAGGTGATGAGCGATGTTGTTGCGCAGGTTCAGGGCGTTAGCGCGATGATGAGTGAAATTGCGGAGGCTAGCCTGGAGCAGAGTGCCGGGATCGATCAGATTGGGGATGCGGTGCAGTCGCTCGATCAGATGACGCAGCAGAATGCGGCTTTGGTCGAGGAAAGTGCGGCGGCCGCGGAGAGTTTGAAGCAGCAGGCGGCGGAATTGACCAAGCTGGTTTCGGCTTTTAAGGTGGATGAGTAAGGGCTGGTTGATGGTTTGAGTTTGGGGCGTTTCTGAGGGACGGCTGCCGTGGGGTCACGGCGGCCGTTTTTTGTTGGCACAGGGTTTGGCGGCATTTATAGAAATGAAACGAATTTTCAGATCGAAGATTTTTGCAGGCCGGTGATGCTTCTCGCCACCACCGCTACAGAGGGCGCGAAGGTTGTTGAGTCACCGACGGATTCTTACCTGGTTTATCGGGGAGAGGGTTGCGGCAGAGGTGGGTGCGGCGAAGATGGAGGATAGGGGGCATGCCACAAAATAATACCGGCGACATGAACATACGGCCGGTTAAGGCGGGCAGGTCAAGGTGAAATGGTTTTCTGCACAGGCGGGAGTAACGTGCAAAGCTCTGTCGTCGATGACAGGAAACTGACTCTGTTTGTTACGACGGTTTCGCTTCTGAAGCGGCGGGTGAAGACTAGGGATATGAAGATCAAGTCGTGCCGATATCTTCGATAGCGAGACTTTTTATGCGGATGTGTTCGCTGAGGCCGCAGCGATGTTTCGGTCTGACGATTTTCCGGTGAAGAATGTATTCGACTGATGCGGTAAATGCTATTATTAATTTTCGTTGGAAAATCAATAAAATAATGGATTTAATCCTTGGTGGCGGCTCCTATTGATGGTGCCCGCGGATTTGAATTGCGGGCACGTGATCGGAATTTTATGTGGATTTGTCTATGTCACTGAAAATTTTGATCGCCCAGGGCTCCAATTGCAAATCGATACAGGAACCGTGCACTAGTATATGCGGCATACAAATGAGCTCCATCTTTTTTGTCTTCATCTCCGAAATCGCAAACGGATTTTATTGATATGCATTTTGGTCGTGGTTCTGATGCATATTGTGCGGCAGTAAAAACTGCATAAGTTTCCATTTCTACGCCGACTAAATTCTTGTGTTGATCTTTGACGTCATCCATAAGTGATGCTGCTTGTAGCACTGATGCTCCACTCGCCATCGCCTCGACGAGCACTTTAGGTGCTCGATCAACGACCTGCTTTCCATCAAAGTCTCGATAAACAGCTTTTAGCCATTCTTCGTTGTCAAGTCGTTTAACAATCCCGCGAAGTCCCTCGTCAAGGCGCCACGGATACGGTGCAGGCCGAAATTTGAGTTCGGACTCCGGTGTTTCACGAACCCACTTGCCACTGCCCCAGTCAAAACAGGGGTCCGCGATCAAAATATCTCCGATCTCCACCTTTCCTTTCACTCCTGCACAGATTCCGCTCATTGCTAAAAGCCGTGGTCGAAAGGACTGGATAAGTTTTGAGGCTGCAACTGCGGCCGCCGGCATCCCCATTTTAGGCGCCGCTACTGCGATAACGCTTATCTGACAATTGCCATTTGAAAAATTACCTGAAAAATATCGACTATGATCATAGTTTACTGGAAGTTCTTTCCAATCTGCTGGTAGAGCTAATATACTCTTAAGCTCTTCATCTTCCAGTGCGACGACAATACCAAGGTCAACATGATATGTTTGACCATCGTTCGAATAAGGTGGCCGCTGCATGTTGATCATATAGCGGACGGCCTCTTTAAGATGAGCTTGCCATCCCAGTTCCGAATAGGAAAATCTGACGAGTTTCCATAACGGAGACGCAAAAACTTCTTCAGCGGCCTCGGCTCCGTCATCGTATGCTGTCATTCCTATGATGCATCCCGGCGGTATTGCGTTGTTATTGTTCCGCACGAAACTCATGACCTCTAGGCCGGCCCCAGTCTCCGTCGGTTTGTCCGCCCGGGGCGGGATATTTATATCTAAAATAAGAAGATCAAATCTTCTCGCCGAAATCTGTTTCTTTGCTGATAGCGCATCGTCAACATAGGTTATTTGATCCAGGGCCACGCCCTCTACTTCTATCAGTGTTTCGATGAGTAGGCGGCGTTTTTCTGTTTCATCTTCAACAATAAGAATCTTTATCATTTTAAATATAATTGTTCGGTATAAGATTGTTCAAATCGTCTTGCCATTCGTTATCGGACGGTGAGAAGTATACGCTTCCGACAAACATGGATGGAAATTCTTTGGTGCAGAGCGTAGTCATTTCGGCGAAGCTCATTTCATCTTCGCCCTCACCAAAATGCTCTAGTTGTGTGATTACTACTACTCTTGTGGAAATATCTCGAAGGCGCAATTTTCTCATTAAATCGTAACCCCCCAGTGGTCGATTTCGTCCTTCTCTAACGTTCGGTCCTCGATCAAACGTAGGGAGGTTCATGTCCAGCAGAACTATATCCGGGCAAGTGGTCTCAATTGCCTTCAGGCCAGTCTGAAAGCTTCCATATAGTCTTATCGAGGCATCAGTAAAATGTTCTTGCAGATAAGCGCATATTAGATCGGCTTTTAGTTGATTGTCCTCGATGACATAGATTTTCATGCTGTCTCTCCCACGTCACCCAGTCGGAAAGTTGTCGTAAATTGTCTGTCGTCGGTAACGGATAGATTCAATGAATGAGATTTTCGTAGATCAAATTCAGCGATCCGCCATACTTTTGATAATCCTGAGCCACCCTCCTTTCGTGCTAGTCGCAGGGCGGAGTCGCGGCTATATCGAGCCATTGCCGCTTCAGCCTGAGCTCTTCTTTCGATCAGGTCGATCGACTCTGATAAAGAGTTAGTAATTTCTATCACGACATACGAGTTTTCCCGTCGAGCAGATACTTTCGTTTCGGGAACGAAATCCTCGTAACCTGAATGAAGAAGAACATTTTGAAGAAGAATGAAAAGTATTTCGCAGATGCCATCGAGCATGAAGCCTGGCAGTTTACCTTGGACATCCACATTCAATATAGGAACAATCTCGTATCCAACATAGCAGTTTGCAATCTGACGAAGTGCAACATGGGCGGCGATATCAAATTCAAACGGTTCTCTAATCAAATCAGTTGGCCGACGAAACCATTCGCTTACAACGTCCACGGCAGCGTCATACTGAGTGCGCGCGCGCGCGATTGCATCCGTGAGGGGGAGGAGTCGTTCGCGACTTATCTTTTCTTCGAGATTTTGGATAAGTGCGGTGAATGCTGATTCGACATGGCTGCGTGCGGAGGTGCCTAGTTCCAATCTAATTTCTTCCATAGAAGAATCGGCGAGTGCCCAGCATTTTGCAACTAAGCGATCCGCAACTTCGTCGAGTGTGGTTTCGCTATTGATGGTATTACTAATCTCCGCAAGTGAATCAGGCTCAACAAATAATGCGAACATGCCGTCGGGTGTTGGACTGCTTTTTATCCGAAGTCGACGTTCGAGATAAGTCGAGATCATTTCTTCCACCCGCGTAGTGAATCTCACCAAACATCGCCTTACGTGATCTATCTCCGTCTCGACTAAATGACTAAGTCGTCTCATCGTCAATTCAGGAATGTAGTGAGCCTTGTTTCGAGTCCTGCAAAGCAGACCTTCCGTTGCGAGGGGACCTCTTAAGTGACCTTCAAAAGCTCCATGCCGTATTGTCGTGCTCAAATGCGTATCTAAACCGTAAGCGGGACTATAGGCAAATTGGCTCGCTACCTCCAGGTACATCGTATGGAAGAGTCCTTCCAATTCGGATGTTGGTAATTTAAAATCACGAAACTCTAATAATCCTTGGGTATGGATCATCTCTTCAATGCGCTTGGAGAGTTTCTGAGCTTGATAGGTCAGCGCGGGAGAATTTTGAAGTTCCTTATAACGTGCTAGGCTGTCCGTTAGCGAAGCTTCGAAAGCATTGCGAATTCCGACTTCGTCAACGAATATCTTGCTCGTCTGAACTTTCTTTAATAATAGTGCGACATTCAAATCTCGGGTAATTATTCTAATTTCATCCTGATACGAGGCGGAGTTGTGTGCGTCGATTTTTAGGAGGTGTTGGCAGATTGCAATGCGCTCGCTCTCTACGTCATCCATGCTCTCAAATGCCGTGCAGTCATCGAGAATTCTTGTAGTGCAGACGTTTCGAAGGAAATATATGAAGCGTGATTTTGAGCAAAAATCAGGTTTGTTAAATAAGTCGGTTGGTCGATTTGCTCTTTGCTGGCCGATGACGTTTTCATAGATATCCGATAGTTCCCGATCCCATCGAGGATGCACATGCTTTGACAATATTTGCAGTAAGATGGAGAGATCTAGGGATGAAAGTAAAGCGGACTCGTCCAAGCATTTTTTTGCCAATTCCGCGAGCGGTAATTGTAGCGGCAAAGATTCACCTGCGACCGCTTGATCAACGATTAGTGCGAGGCATTGCGCATAACACTTGGCTGTGTAAAGCGCCTTGAATAAATACGTTTTACCCGTCATGGCAACATACGATATTTCACTTGCGGCGCATCGGGTGTATTTTTCAATCGCAAATTTAAAATCGGATGCACGAAAGGCTATGTGGCCTTCGTAAGCATCCTTTCTGTATGTGGGAAGCGCTGGAGGGAGCGTGTGGGTGCCCTCTGCGCTAGAAGAGAGGGCGACGCGAAGAAGCATCGCTGGCGATTTGGGGCATGCCGCAGCGAGCGTTTTTGTCCATTCTTTATCGTTTGATATTGCTGCGTATACAGCTGCATTCCACGGATTCGAAACGTGTCCGTTCAGGGCGACATAGCGGTCCAGGTCGCTGTATTCCCGCAGAAAAATATGATCATGCCCCCTCTCAAGGAACCCCCATATTTGCGTTGAGTACGGGTGTTTCGAGAGAGTCAGTGCAAGTTTTCGAAGGGTATGACGGGCATGAACTGCATTGGCCGATGTTGAGAGTGCTTCCTCCATTGATTCAATCACGCGGTCGCGAAGAGACGATTGCGTTGATCTCGGAAGGTTGCCTAGCAATGCGCGAGATCTAGCAATCAATTCGAGACTCTCTGCATCGCTGGAGACAACATCTAGATATTGTCCGATTGTGTAGTTATCCGCAGCGCGTAATTCGGCCGAATCGCAATTGGGTAAGATGGTTTGCCCTAACGCCGACATCATATTTGTGATTCGACGATCACCAAGTGAGCCTAGTAGTTGAACAGCCGTGCGAAATGAATCGGATATTTCTCCCCGAGTTCGAGAGAGATGTTGTTGTGCGATTGTGACAAATGTCTCAAATCTGTCAATTATTGGATTTGGTTCCTCGTAATTGATCGGTGTCCGTAGATGTTCGATACGCTTTGATCCATGTCCAAGTACGTGATGGATGCAATAATCTGCGAGTTCTCCGGTTCCAAGTTGCGAAATGTCGCTCTCTATCTTCGAGTAGGAAACGTTTTCCTCGCTTCGAATGCTGAAGTAGTACGCAATCCATGTGGCCTGAGCACTCATGCCATCTGCGGCAAATATAGATTCGAGGTATTCTTTCTGGGCTTGTAATCCTTTGTCGAGTTGGAGTAGCTGTAGCTTAAATCCTATTAGCCAGAGAGAGAATCCAAATTTAACCTCAATTTGTTCTAAAATTTCTAAAGCTCGAGTTGGATGCTCCGTTGCGAAAGCTCGCTCAAATTCTTCTTTTTTGATAATAAATTCATAAATATCTGATTTAAAGATGGATAGAACGGATGCGGTCCACAGTAATTCTGTTTCGGTGTCTAACTCGTGAAGCCGAGTGCGAATCGGAAAATTTTCTAAACTCTTGGGAAATGTCGTTGGTGCGAAAATGTATTTGTATGCGCTCTGTCGGCCAAGTTCGTTCACAATTCGGGGGAAGTGTGAAGCTGACACCAGCGAGCGGGCTTTTGAAAGCCCGGCGCGCGGATTTGCGACAGAGTGGATTGCGCGACGAAAAGTGCGGAGTTGGGTTTCTGCCCCAAACCCTTTGGATATCGTTTTTCTCTTTTTTGATTTGGCCATTGTAGTAAACGTTCTTGCTGCGGGTCTTATAAAACGCCGAGCTCCCCCGGCTGTACACGTGATTGTACTCTTGACATTGATTGCTGCTGCATGTGCTTTCCGAGATTAGTGATATTACCTAGCTGCCAGCCTAATCTCTATGGGTGCCCTCGTTGTCTCCCGGAGATTGCCTTTGCAACATAAGAGAGGGAAGACGTTTGACGAATCGGAACCTGCCAACTTCAGCCGCTCCTGTCAGCTGCTTTCAGTGGGAGGCACAAAAGGGTGCTCGCGTAGTGGAGTCTCGGTTTCGCGCCAAGAGTCCCTATA
>NZ_BBSK01000102.1:0-13567 GCF_001319805.1 Burkholderia sp. E168m22 | reverse complement strand
TATACCCTTCGGCCAATCCCCCTCAATTCCCTAATTCTGAGATGCCAGCCCGACTACACTGGTCATGAAGCTTTGCTTCTCACCATCGGAAGTTGACCGCAGTCCCTTCCGCGCCGATGGTCGAAAGAAAGCGGTCTTGCCCAACAAGACCCAGCGAAGAGGGGAGAAAGAAGGGGAAACCCGAGGTACCAAAGAAGCGCGGGCCGCATGGGCGGCAACCCATACGACCCGCTGACCACCACCAACTCAACGCAGGAGTCGGAAATGGCTGACGCCAATACTAAGCCACGTCGTAGAAAGAACAAACCCGTCAACATGCAGAAGACGTTTGAGCTGGTCCTGCGCAACTACCCGGACCTTCCCAAGCGTGGCTGGCCGTACCTGCCGTGGATGAAGGCGATCGACATTGATCTCAAGATCTTCGGCTTCAAGCCGGGCGACCGCGTGTATCTGAGAGTCAGCGATGTTGACCGATTGATCACGATCTCGCCGGACTCCAGCCAGTTGGCGCTGCGAGAGCAGCCGTACCACGATCCTGATTGGGTACCGCCGCCGCTGTAACAACTGCAAGGGCCGCTTGATTCGGCTCTAGCAAGTGAAACGCAAGCGTCTCCCGAATGCGACTGACCGCCGGGGCGGCACCGCCCTGGCCATTGCCGCGAACGCCGCGACTCATACCTTCAGCCACCGTCAACAACTGTCACGACCACAAGGCCCGTGATGCCGCACCGCGCCTGCAAAAATAGCTGAACGGCTTCAATCAAACATCACCGCCCGCCAGCCCGCCGCTTCACAACCGCCCCCCGCTGCAACACATACTCGACCCGCGCGCCTTCATCGGCCACGACGCCAATATCCTCGAGCGGATTCCCATCCAGCACGACGAGATCAGCGATCGCCCCCACGGCCACAACCCCAAGCTCCCCTGTCATATTCACAATCTCCGCCGCCACCGTCGTCGCCGACCTGAGCGCCTCCAAATTCCCAAGCACCTCCGCCCGAATCCGAAACTCCCCCGACTGAAACGCGTGCATTTCCCCGAGCAGGTCCGACCCGAACCCCATCTTCACGCCGGCTTTCGCATAGATCTCGAGCGACTCGCGTCCTTTCTGCTGCACGGAAGCGACTTTCGCCACCGAGTCGGCAGGCATCCCAAACTCCGCCCCATGCTTAGCCAGCGCGTCATAAGTCACAAGCGTAGGCACCACAAACGCCCCCCGCTCATGCATGAGCGCCGCCGCCGCTTCATCCACCAAATTCCCATGCTCGATCGTCCGCACACCGCATCTCACAGCCCGCGCAATCGCTCGCCCCGTATACGCATGCGCCATCACATAAGTATTCGCGGCCTCGGCCTCATCAACAATCGCCCGAATCTCATCCTCCGAATACTGCGTGTTCGCAATCGGATCGGTCGGCGAAGCCACGCCGCCTGACGCCATGATCTTGATCTGCGTCGCGCCTTTCTGAATCTCCTCACGCACGGCGAGCCGCACGCCTTCAACGCCATCGACGACCCGCGCAATCGCCCCCGTCCTGAAACAGCAGGAGCAGGGCTCCAGCACATCGCCGCGCGGCCGGAAATCCCCATGCCCGCCGGTTTGCGACAACGCTTTCCCCGACGGAAAAATCCGCGGCCCCGGAATCAGCCCCGTCTCAACGGCCTGCATCAAGCTCCAATCCGCGCCCCCCGCATCCCGCACACTGGTAAACCCACGCGACAACATCGCATCGAGAATCGGCAGCGACCGAATCGCCGCGAGAATATTCGGCTGCGTCGCATTCGCGCCCAGGTTCGCATTTGACGCCAACACATGCACGTGGCAATCGATGAACCCCGGCATCACGGTCTTGCCGCGCACGTCGATCACCTGCGCATTCGGCAAATCCACCGGCCGATCGGTAACCTCGACGATCCGCTCGCCTTCGATCACGACATGATGATGTTCGAGCAACACGCCTCGTTCGAGGTCGAGCACGTTGCCGCCTTGAAGCACGGTAATGGTCATGGGTAAAAATCCTTATCGAGTCGTTGCGGCCGCAAGCTTCGCATCCTTCACGAAGCGCGTGCCGACGAAACTGACGGCCGCCGCGAGCATCACGTAGAACGCGGGCGCCATGTTGCTGCCGGTCCGGGCGATGAGCCACGTTATCAGGAACGGCGCGAACCCGCCGAAGATCGTCACCGCGAAGTTGTACGCAACCGATAATCCGGTCGACAGTACCTTGGTCGGAAACAGCTCCGCGAACGCCGCGAGGATCGGCCCCGTATAGGTCGCGATCAGCACGCCGAACACGGCCTGGAACACGATCAGCGACGCGAACCCGGGCGCATGGTTGATCCACGAGAACATCGGCCACGCGAGCACGAGGATCGCGAGCGCGGAGCCGGACAGGAACACGCGCCGTCCCCACGCGTCGGCGAGGCGCCCGACGATCGGCGAGCAGCACATGATCATCAGCCCGCCGACCATGCCGGCCGTGAAACCGGTCGATTGCGGCAGATGCAGCGTGCGCACGGAATAGGTCGGCATGTAGAACAGCAGCACGTAGGTGCAGACGGTCCACAGGATCACCATCGAGAAACTCGCGAACGTCTCGCGCGGATACGTGTGCAGCACTTCCTTCAGCGGCGAGCTTTCCTTCGCCTGCGATTCGACGGCGCTGAACGCGGGCGTCTCGTCGATATGGCTGCGAATGAAGTAACCGACCGGCCCGACGATGATCCCGAGCAGGAACGGCAGCCGCCAGCCCCAGCTATGCAGCGCCTGCGTGTCGAGCGACGTCGTGACGAACGTGCCGGTCGCCGCACCGAGCAGCACCGCGAAGCCGATGCTCGACTGGATCCAGCTCGAGTAATACGCGCGCTTTTCCGGCGGCGCGTATTCGGTGAGGAACGCGGTGGCGCCGCCCATTTCGCCGCCGGCCGAGAAGCCTTGCAGCAGCCGCGCGACGACGATCATCAGCGGCGCGGCGATGCCGGCTTGTTCGTAGGTCGGCGCGATGCCGATCAGCGCGGTGCCAGCCGCCATCAGCAGGATCGTGAGCGACAGTGCTGCCTTGCGTCCGACCTTGTCGGCATAGACGCCCAGCACGATGCCGCCCACCGGCCGCATGAAGAAGCCCACGCCGAACGTCGCGACGGTGAGCAGCACGGACGTCAGTTCGTTGCCGGTCGGGAAGAACAGCTTCGCGATGATCACCGCGAAGAAGCTGTAGACGGTGAAGTCGAACCATTCGAGGCCGTTGCCGATCACGGTCGCGACGATGGCGCGGCGGCGCTGTTGCACCGCCGCATCGACGGAAGGTGCGGCGCGCGGGGAAAGCGTTCCTTGCATGGTCTCTTCCTTGGTCAGAAGACGGGGCGGCTGCCCCGCGTGAATCCCATGCTAAGGACAGCCGCAATTTTTTCTGAAACGAAAGATTCGCATGCCTGCATGCGCTGCACGCATGCGTCGCGCGCGGGGCAGTCAGGCCCCGGTTTGCTGCTCTGCCTGTTCGAACAGCCAGCGGGTGAACAGGCGGGCGGCCTGGTTCTGCGCGCGGTCGTTCGGCGAGATCACGTAATAGCCGCCGCCGTGGCTCGCGGACGCTTCCGTCACGCGCACGAGCAGGCCGGCTTCGATGCAGGCGTCAATCATGTAGCGCCAGCCGAGCGACACGCCTTGACCGAGAATCGTCATCTGCACGATCTGCGGATAGGAGTTGATCGTGATGTCCTGCGGCTGCGCCTTCTGCCGGTCGACGTCGTTCATGTCGAACCATTCGGACCACGACATCCATTGGCGCTGGCCGTCTTCGAGGCGCAGCAGCGTTTCGTTCGCGAGATCGGCCGCATCGAGCGTGCGGCCGGCGAGATAGCCGGGCGCGCAGACGGGGAACACTTCCTCGTCGAACAGCCGGCGTGCGGTGTATTCGGCCGGCGCCTGCTGGCGCACGTAGTAGACGCCGACGTCGAATTCCGCGGGCGACATCGATGCCAGGCCGTCGCGCACGATCAGGCGCAGCTTGATGTTGGGATACGCGGCGCGAAAGTTCGGCAGCCGCGGCGTGAGCCACAGCAGCGCGACGCCGGACGAGCACGCGATCGTCAGTTCGAGATCGCCGTACGGTTTCATCACGTCGTGCGTGGCTTCCGCGCATTGCGTGAGCAGATGGTGGACCTGCGCCGCGTATTGCTCGCCGGCGATCGTCAGCCGCAGCGAACGGTGCTCGCGCACGAACAGCGAGCGGCCGAGGAATTCCTCGAGTTGCTGGATCTGTCGGCTGATCGCGCTTTGGGTCAGGTGCAGTTCGGCGGCGGCTTTCGTGAAACTCGCGTGTCGCACGGCGGCTTCGAACGCGACGAGGCACTGCAGGGGCGGGAGAGGCGTGATGCGCATGGCGGGGAGAGAATCAGAGAGGGCGCTGCCTCCATGATACGGGCGGACCCGGCGAAAATCGCTCGCCGTGAAGGGTGCTATGGGCTCGCCGTATTCGTGCGAAGATTGCGCGAAACAGCACCGACACGTACCCGAGAACGACGTGACCCTATCAAACCCTGAGAGCAAAGTAAAAGCTGCCCATCCGCCGTGGATGTCCGTCGCGCTGGCCGAACTCGGCATCCGCCGCCACCCGCCGGGCAGTGTCAACCCGCGCATTGTCGAATACAACAACCAGACGAACCTGGTCGGTTACGACGACAAGATTTCGTGGTGCTCGTCCTTCGTGAATTGGTGCATGGCGCACGCCGGATTCCGCGGCACCGGCTCCGCGCTCGCGCGCTCGTGGCTGGAATGGGGCAAACCGCTGGAGCGCCCGGTCTACGGCTGCATCGCGATCCTGACGCGCGACGATCCGACGAGTTGGAAAGGGCACGTCGGTTTCTACCTGCGCCACGATGCCGAACACGTTCACCTGTTTGGCGGCAACCAGCTGGAAGAGGTTCGGGAACTTGCGTATCCGTTGCATGAGGTGATCGGCTATCGTTGGCCGGCCACCGAATGACCGTGCAGCGGTAACACACAACAATCCAGAACAAGGAGCCCGCAGTGCAAACCGGCAATCTCCGTCTCTACGCGGATGCGCAATACACGAGCCCTTATGCGATGTCGGTCTTCGTCGCGCTCGAGGTTGCAATGCTCCATAAAATTTGGCTGGCCTGTTATTTCTAACAGGTCTTTCCTCTCGGTGGCAACGTTCATCAGCAAAATCGAGTAACTCGACATGGTTGCTCGGAGGCCAATTTTGCGTGCATTTTGTAGAATCGCACATGCTCCTGAAGGAGGCGACGCGACCAGGCGTTTCTATCCTGGATAGCGCCAAAGTCGATCCGCTGCTTGTTTCGGCGTTAATTTATGTAAGAAATACCAGTATTGCCGAGGCGAAGGATTAAAAAGCATTGAAACATAAAATGATGTCGGTTGTCGGGAGATTGTTTTTACGTTTGTTATCAAAGCGGATAGGTCGTTGTGGCAAAATCTCTTTCGACCTTTCGCGCCGCCTCCGATGCGCGTTCATTTTTTCCTCCAGAGGAGATATTCGAAATGGGTAGGTTGCCCAATTCGTTGATGCTTGACGCGGGTATCGAGCAGACGAACCGAGCGCTCGTCCTGGAAACGCCCCTCGGGGCGAAGGTACTGTTGCCGCAACGCGCCATGGGCGAATCGCGCGTGGGCCGGGATTTCGAGCTCACAGTGGACGTCGTGTCCCGGGAGCGCGCGCTTCATTTGAAGAAGCTGATGGCGCAACCTGTCACATTATGGGTGCGTCAAGCCGACGAGTCGTACCTGCCTTGGCATGGCTACGTCCATGCAACGCGACGCCTCGGAGCGGACGGGGGACTCACTTACTATCAGCTTTCGTTTTCGTCGTGGATGCGCTTTCTGCAGTACCGCAAGGACGCGCGCATTTTCCAGGACCTAACGACCGCCGACATCCTGACTAAAGTGTTCAGCGGCCATTCGCCGGCGCGCGGTCATTTCCGGCTCGATGTGAAAGACCCGGGCGCGGTTCGCTCGTACTGTACTCAGTACGAAACCGACCACAATTTCGTCCATCGGTTGATGGAGTCGGAGGGATGGTTCACGTATGTCGAGCATGCAGAGGACGGTAAGTCGCATACGATTGTCGTGACCGACGACCTCTTCAATTGCAAAGCGCTCGCTACCCAGCGAGTACCGTTCTATCGCGGCGACCGAGACGGCCAGGCTGGCACACTCGTCGAATGGAGCGGCGAGCGTACGACGCAAAGCGTCGGATATGCGTTCAGCACGGCGGATTACAAACGTCCAGCGCGCACGTTGCAGCGGGCGGACCGGTCCACGGTTGACCAAGGCGATATCCCGCAGGAGTTGGAAGTCTACGAATACGCGGGCCACTATAGCTTTCCGGTCACCGGCGAGTCCTACGACCGTGGCGAGCGCGCTATGCGAATTCGGCTTGAAGAGATGGCCTCGCGCAGCAAACGGTTTTTCGGGGTGGGCAGTGTTCCGTGCATGGACGCCGGTCGATGGTTCACGCTCGAAGACCATCCCGAGCACGACGCAGACAAGCCTGAGGACCGCGAGTTCGCGATTCTTGGCGTGCGTTGGGCTATCCAGAACAATCTGCCGCTGGGCAACAGCCGCCCCTTTCCGGGTAGCCTGCAGCGACGCCTGTCGCGTCTGCGTGCCGAATACAAGGACCGGCAGGCCGCATTCGTATCGAAGGACCCGTTAGGCAATGAAAGTTTCGTGCTGGCCGAAATCGAGGTCCAGCGCCGCTCGGTGCCATTCCGCAGCCCATTCGAGCACAGAAAGCCGGTCATGCATATGCAGACCGCCACTATCGTGGGACCGGCGGGTGAGGAGGTATACACGGACGAGTTGAACCGGGTGAAGGCTCAGATGCACTGGGACCGTCTGGGGAGCAATAACGAGACGTCATCGTGCTGGATGCGGGTAATACTGCCGCACGCCGGCAAGGGATTCGGCGGTGTGTTCGTCCCTCGAATCGGGCAGGAAGTGGCCGTCAATTACCTCGACGGGGATTGCGACCGGCCGGTCGTCAGTGGAGTGCTCTTTCACTCTGTCAACACGCCACATTGGCATTCGAACGGCCTGCTGTCCGGTTTCAAGTCGCAGGAGTACAGCGGTCAGGGTTTCAATCAACTCGTCTTCGACGACTCCACGTCGCAGAACCGGGCGCAGCTTTTCAGCTCGACGGCGAATTCGTATCTTCACATCGGCTATCTCATCGACCACAGCGGCAATACGCGCGGCAACTACCTTGGCACGGGCTTCGAACTGAAGACCGAGGCGTCAGGTGCCCTGCGGGCCGGACGAGGGCTCTACGTATCGACCTACGCCCGCGGCGGCACGTCGAGTCAGCCGCTGGATGTGAAGGAAGCCACGCAACACCTTATCGATTCGAGCGGCGTGATTCAGCATCGCTCACTCGCGGCAGCTGACGGCCAGGCCGAGACCCTGGACGATGCTCAGGACGCCATCAAGGACTTCGCTGCGACGACGCAGAGCGATGCACAGGGCTCTATGGCGGGCGGCAGGACAGCGGGTGGCGGCACCGGAAGCGCCAATGCGTTTTCGCAACCTGTCATGTTGCTTGCGAGCCCGGCTGACATGGGCCTGTCGACGCAGAAGTCGCTCCACGCAGCAGCTACCCAGCACGTCAATTTGGTTAGCGGAGAGAGCACCTACGTTTCGGTGGCGAGGTCGTGGATTGCCAGTATTGGCGAGAAATTAAGCTTCTTCGTGCAGAATGCCGGTATCAAGCTGTTTGCCGGCAAAGGCAAGGTCGAAGTGCAGGCGCAGTCGGACAATATCGAACTTACGGCAGACAAGACTGTAAAGGTCGTGTCCACTTCCGATTCGGTGAACGTTACAGCCCAGAAGGAAATCACCCTTACCGCCGGCGGCGCATCGATTCGTATCGCCGAAGGTAAAATCTTCATCCATGCGCCGGGGCTGGTCGAGGTCAAGGGCAGTCCGCTCATCTTCGATGGCCCGGCGGGCGATAGCGCGTCGGCGCAGCTTGCGCCTTCAAAGTCGTGCGCCCAGCAGTTCGCAGCCGCGGCCCAGGCCGGCTCGGCACTCGTGTAGGGCGGTCGGTATGGTTCACTACGTTATCGTCGAAGTCGTGAACGGGAAGCCCGAGTTGCCTGGTGTGCCGCCGGCCTATGAAGTCGGTGAGTTGGTTCCCGCTGCGCGTCCCGAACTCGAGGGCGTGGCGCCCGTGCTGTACTGTGCGGAGCATCCCGAACTGCAATTGCCAGCGTTGAGAGAACGTGCCGAATCGGACCTTGAGAATGGCTTGCCGCCAGTCGTTTGCGCCATTCTCGAATGCGGAAAGGCGACGGGCCGGCTTCAGCAACATCTGTCGAACCGGTTGATACTGCAGGCGCCGATTTCGGGCGATGCGGTCTTCCGCTACTACGACCCGCGCGTGTTTCCGCACTTGGGTCGCATCTTGAAGGCCGAGCAGATGGATGCGCTTCTGGGGCCGGTTGCAACGTGGACGTACCTCGACCCCGTGAGCGGCTGGACGGTGGTCAACGGCGCGGCCGAACCGGAAGCCGCCTTCGCGGTTACTGCGGACCAGCACGCACGAATTGCGCGCATCGAGTTGGTTCAGCGCGGGCTTGACCTACTCCGTTGCAATGGTACGGCGCCTCGTCCCGATATGTCGGCGCTGCTCGACGCGCAACTTGCAAAAGGAGAGGCTCATGGGCTCGCCGGTGGGGACCTGCTTGCTTTTGCACTTCACGGCACACTCGTTTCCCCCTGCTTTGACCGTCACCCGCGTGTTCGGGCCATTCTGCAGGCGCCGCGGAAAGGCCCGTATGCTGAAGCGGTAGCGAACTGGAGCGCGGCAGACTGGGAAGCGATTGCTCGCGAGAGCATCCAATATCAATGAGCCCGGGTGGCGGCACGAGAGAGATAAAGAATGGCACTCGACACGAATTTTGCGAGTATTTCGCAGCTCACGCAGTCCGCGATGCAGACCAGCTCGCGTGCGCCGAATTCATGCAACATGTGCAAGAAGAAGGGATTGCCGATTCTGCCTGTCCGCTACGGGGTCGTGGCCAACTCCAAGGCTCACAGCTCTGCTGGCGCGATGTCGCTCATGGGCGGAAAGTTTGGCGACGGCGTCGTCGGCATCGCGCTCAAAAAGGCAAAGTACACGCTGCGCACCCTGCGCTACGGCTACGTGTATATCTTCTATCCAAAGACACAGCGATGGCAGATATACGCGGTTACGGCGGAAGGATACTTGTACGACTATCCGGTCGGCATCAAGCTCGACCGTAGTTTCGAGAAACCGTTCAGCTGCCACCAACCTGGGCATGCGCAACTGGCTCAATGCATCACCGTTGAAGATGCAGAACATGCCGGAACCGTGTATCTGGCGTTCAGCGATGAGCTTTGGACACAGAAAGTCCGCGACACCTACGCGAAGAACTTCATGGGTTGTCGTGACAAGCGGATGCAGAAGTTCGATGCAACCGCCTGGTATAACGGCAGCATGAACCAGCCGCACGCGGATAGCCTGGACCATCTCGAGGGGCTACTGAGCGAATACAAGGGCGGTCGTCCCGATGCGCTCGTTACCGGTTGCTTTCCGTACCATGACCGTGCCGGGCAGCAGCCGGCCCTCAAAAAGGCGATGGATTCCATACTGCCGGACAAGGGGCTGTTCTTCGCGTTGTGGGACCCGGTTGGCATCACGCAGGAACTCAATTTTGAGCAGCGCGTTGCTTTCGGCGCAGCGCTTGCGCCGTATGAACACGGAATATGGGCCGCCAGCGCAATCGACGCGCTGCAAAAGGCGGTCGCGGTTTCGGCGAAAGAGGACGTGGAACGTGCCGCCGGCATGCTGGAAGCCAATACTTATGAGGGCATGGGCCTCGGGGCTCTGTTCGATGGTGGCAAGGCGCTCGAGAAGCGGCTCAAAAGCATTGAGGCGCAGAAGGAGTCTGAACTTGCAACAGCCGGACCGGAAGCATGGAAGCCCTACACGACCCACTATCGGCAGCAGGCTATCGTCGACTTTCGGCAACAGATGGCGAACGCGATGAAGTCGGAGCAGGCGAGCACGCTTATACCGCTGTCGCAAGACCATCAGGCGTGGCTGTCCAGTGCCGCATTGCTGAACGTTTTCGAGTCGGATTACGAGCCGGGAAGCTGGAGATGTGGGCTGAACTATACCAACACATTTACACGATGCATCGAAGGCTCGGCTGACCGCAAGAATGCCGTCGATGTGCTCGTCAAATGGGCTAAAGGCAGCGTATCTGATACTCGCAATCCATTGTTGCGGGCGTTCGTCCTAAACAGCCCGGTGCTGGCTGAGAAGGTCAAGGAGGCGTCCGGCTATCCGTACATGGAACTGAGGGAGTTCGTCGCGAAGCTCATAGAGTCGTACAGCAAGATAGAGGGCGTGGAAGAGTCGAAGGATAAGGGCATCAAAGTTGCTGTTGCGAAGGCGTTAGCATGGCTTCTTCATGAGACAGGTGGGCCCGTGGCCGAAGCTATCAGCGCGAGTGTAGATACGGCTGCAACCAAAGTGCTGTATGCGACTCTGTGCATGCGAACGAAACAGCTGTTCGAGTTTAAGGTCGTATACGGTTCGGTAAACCAATGGGTGAACTACATCGCCCGTCAGATGCAGGAAGTGATGCCGGGCCGGCAGAAAATCAGTGTCCAGGACCTGAAAAAGCAGCTTCAGGACAAAGCCAATGCAGGCGGAGGCGCCGACCCGCAAATTAAGGCGAAGCAGTTCGTGCCAGTCGAAAGCCCGGCGACAGAGGCAGCTGCCCTGGCTGGCGTCAAAGCCAAACCCGGCTTCGAGAAATTGGCCAGTGCGACGTTGACACCCGACGTGGTCGAGACGATTTACATGCCGAAATTTAGGCTCATGACGAAGGGGGAGCCTGGGTTTGCGGGCATCGGGGCGATATTCAGTGCTATCAATCTTCGCTTTGCTCGGGAAGAATTGAAGAAGGCGAATCGGTTCAATCAATCGGAGGCCGGCATCAAGTTCGACAACGCCATTGGTGGACTCGTGGCGAGTGTTGCGCAATATGGTTCGGCTGCAATTGACACCGTCGGAAAGGCTGGGGCTCAGTTGGGTACAGGCTGGCTTCGACTAGAACGTTTCCTCAACGTCGCGGGGAGGTACGGCGGCGCGGTGGTTGGGCTCGTGTCTGCTGCGATTGACATCTATCATGCCGTGCAGGATTTCAAGGAAGGTAATGTGACGATGTTTATCCTGGATGCCGCATCAGCGGTTGTCGGTCTTGCTCTCGCTTACTCTGTCATATTCCTTTCGGCATCCGCTGCAGCGGTCGTGGCCCTGCCGCTTCTGCTTATCGCTGCCCTTATTGGTATCCTCATCAACTACTTCAAGGGTAAGGAAGTGGATGAGTGGCTTGAGCGATGTTTTTTTGGGCTGAAAGAGGCCAAAGAGCGGTTCCCCACTCTGGCCGAAGACCAAAAGGCATTTACGGCAATGCTTTCGTGATGGAGAAAAGAGATGGCATTTGACGGACTCTCGTGGTACCGCCTGAACCGGCCGGTCAGCGAGGAGGAGCAGGCTGCCCGCCTCGCAATCGGACAGCCTGCGTCTGACACGGCTAAGGATGAGCGTTCAGTATTCTCGATGAGCGATACTTGCCTAGAGGTCCGAGACGGAAACTATTCGGAGAAGGGCTGGGGGGTCTTTGCGTTTATGTTACCGGGGCTCGGTTCGTTGGCATTCACGGCGGCCCTTCTTTGGATGATGACTCATGTACCTCCTATCTACGAGCAGCGGGGACAACTGGGGCTCATTTATGGAGTGCTTTCGTTTTTCTTGTTTGTCGCGCTCGGTTTCTCGGGAATTGGCATTTGGGCATTGACACGCGACTGTTTCAATTACACCTGCAAGCCCGTCCGGTTTAACCGGCGTGACCGCATGATTTACGCGTTCAAGCACAATGGCCCTGGCGGGGTTGTATCGGTACCCTGGGATAGCGCCTTCCTGTACGTCGAACGCAAGCCCAGAAGCGGCCCCACGCGCACGGCGCCGCGCGTGGTTCGTTGCCTGGTTCTTGACGACAAGGGGATGGTCAAGGATACATTCTCGATGGGAACGCGAGTTGTCCTGTCGTCTGATGAGGGAAGCGTCGGGGGACAGGAGGTCATGAAAGTCCTCTACCAGGACTTTGAGTTCTACCGGCGATTTATGGAAGAAGGCCCCGCTTCGCTGCCCCCGGTGACCGAGTTCCTGCCGAAGGGAGCCTCCCTGCGCAATTCGCTGAGGTTGAATTTCGACGGAACCTCGGGCCTACTTAAGTCGGGCAATCCGATAGTGTGGCTGGTGGTGGCGGTCGGGGCACTTCCCGCATTCTCTCAATCCCTATTGCATTGGCTCGCCCAACTGACTTGCCGCGAACCGGTATGGCCGGACGATATCGAGCGGGCGTGCAATGCTGCGACGCCGTCCAACGGCCTTACAGCATGAGTCGCCGGTTCATTCGTCAGGGCGATAAAACTGATCGCAACGGTGTTGTGGTCGACGGTATCGCAGGCACCTCGTTGCAAGGCCAACCTTTCGCTTATCTGGGCGCCCCGGTTCAATGTCCCGCCTGTGGCACGACGGGTGTCATCATAAGCGACGGCTCGCCACGCGCGATGACGATGATGGGTAAGCAGGTCGCATTAGAGAACGATTTGTGCCAATGTAAATGTGAGTCACTGCCGAAGCTGATGTCGTCCCAAACTCTCGGTTCAATAAAGACATGACGGCATGTCGCTGCCTGTTGCGGGGCAATGGGCGCGGTTGTTGAAACGTATCAGCCACGGGCTCGTTGCCGCTCGCGATGAGTTGTACGGTCATTTCCTATCATGATGCGGACGATTGCAGGGGTGGCGTGCGAAAGATGCACGATCCGCTTAATAGCCATATAGCCGATGGCGCGCCAAGGCGACGGCGCATGACCGTGAATGGCCACCTTCGCAGTGGATGACCATCGATACGATTTCTATCGGTAGGGCTTCGACAAAGGAGTGAATCGCCTGAGCCTGCTCCGCGGTGAACGTGCGGGCGAGTTTGTCCCGCGGCCTCTTCGATAGATTCGGGTTCAGGAAATCGACGTCCGCAAAGCTCAGTCGCAGCAGATGGCCCTGAATCAAGCGTGCGTTCATGCCGCGTGCATACATGCTGATGACGTGATCGTCGAAGCCGGGCAGCCGGCATTGATACTTGCCGGCCAATTGCCGTTCGAACGTTGCCTGCCGGTCATGCGGAATATCCAGCTTCAGTTCGCCGTTGGGGCGTGAGGAACGTCTTGGTGCGGGTGCCATTGCGGTGGTTGCCGGCCTTGCCTTGCTCGGTCCCGGCTTCCGGATGGTGGCTCATCTCGGCCATGCGCTTGGCCAACTGCTTCCTGAGCTGGCCGGCCAAGCCCCGATTCGCCCAGGATTGACTCGGCGTTCTTGCCCTGAACCTGGGCAAGCAACTGATCGTCAGTTCGTCGGGAAACACCTTCGGTGCCTTCGGATTCTTGCTCTTCTTGATCACTGTTGCATCGGTCATAGGACGTTAGTTC